>CAXRHS010001135.1:0-11336 GCA_964230235.1 Myxococcota bacterium | reverse complement strand
GCATCGTCGAGACCGGCGAGTCCAACCCCAAGAAAGGCGACAGCGACGGCGACAACCTGGCCGATGGCAACGAAGACGCCAACAAGAACGGCGTATGGGACAAAGCGGCGGGCGAGACCGACCCCACCCAGCCAGACAGCGACGGCGACGGGGTCAACGATGGTCTGGAGGTCAACTTCTACGGCACCAATCCGTTGGTGGTCGACACCGACGGCGACGGCCTGCCCGACGGCCTCGAACTGGCCAAAAAGGGCGATGCCGACACGGCGACCACCACCAATCCCAAGGCGGCCGACACCGATGGCGACGGCTTGAACGACTCCGCCGAAGATCAGAACAAAAACGGAAAGGTCGACAGCACGGAAACCAACCCTGGACTGGCAGACAGCGATGGCGACGGCCTTGCCGACGGGCTGGAGATCGGCAAGGCGGGCGACGCCGATCCGGCCACCAAGACCAATCCGCTGGCCAAGGACAGCGACGGCGACGGCCTTTTCGATGCCGGCGAAGACAAGAACAAGAACGGCAAGCTTGACCCCGGCGAGACCGATCCCAACCTGGCCGATACCGACAAGGGCGGCACACCGGACGGCGAAGAGGTGCAAGACGGCACCAATGCCCTCGACCCCGCGGACGACAGTTCGGGCGATCTGGACGGCGACGGTCTCAAGAACCCGGTCGAGCTCAAGATCGGATTGGATCCCAAGAACCCGGACCACGATGGCGACACCATCGCCGACGGTCACGAGGCACCCGGTGGCCAAGCCGTAGATACCGATGGCGACGGCACCCCCGATGCCAAGGACGACGACAGCGACGGCGATGGATGGCTGGACAAAGAAGAAGCCGGCGACGACAACTGGCAGACACCGCCCAAGGACACCGATGGCAACGGCGAAGCCGACTTTCGGTCGCTCGACAGCGATGGAGACGAGTTGCCCGACGCCGACGAGAAGAAGAAGAACACCCAGCGCACCAACCCAGACAGCGACGGCGACGGGATGCTCGACGGCCCCGAAGTGCAGCTCGGCAGTTCGCCTTTGGACCGCGACTCGGACGACGATGGCCTGGCCGATGGCGCCGAGCCGCCAGTGGATGGCGATGGTGACGGCCTGATTGGTCCGCTGGACGCCGACCGCGACAACGACGGCGTGTGGGACAGCGTCGAATCCGGACTAGTGGCCGCCAAGTTGGACAGCCACACCGACCTTGGCGCGCGCGCGTTCTTGCCGGACAGCGACCCGAGCACCACCACCAACCCCGACGCGGCGGACAGCGACGCCGACGGTGTTCGCGACGGTGCCGAAGACTGGAACCACGATGGCAAGCTGCAAGTCGCCGATGGCGAATCGAATCCGACGTTGGCCAGTTCGACCAGTGCCATGCCAGATACCGATGGCGACGGCCTACCCGACGCCGAAGAGAAGGTGGTCGGCAGCGACCCCGCCGACGCCGATAGCGATGACGACGGCATTTTCGATGGCAATGAGTGGAACCCCTCGCTTGACCCGGATCGCGACGGCGCGCCGTGCAGCAACGATGCAGACAGTGACAATGACGGTCTAGCGGATGGGACCGAGCGCAACGTCGCAGCGACGGCCAAGGCGACGTGGCTGTTGCGCCACAACTTCGCAGCCGACGAGGACCCGACCACGGCCACCAGTCCCTTGCGCGCCGACAGCGATGGCGATGGCCTGCGCGATGGCCTGGAAGATCCCAACGGCAACGGCAAGCTCGACCCGGGCGAAAGCGACCCGGAAGACCCGTTGAGCGTTGCCAAAATCACCGACACCGACCTCGACGGGCTCGCGGACGCGGAAGAGTTGCGGGCTGGGACCAGCTCGGCCGACCGCGACAGCGACGACGACGGGGTCGCCGATGGTGCCGAGGCCAACGCGCTATTCGACAGCGATGGCGACGGCTTGCCGGGTGCGCTCGACCCCGACAGCGACGACGACGGGGTGGCGGACGGCACCGAGGCCGGTGTGACCAAGCCTGTGGACAGCAACCCCGGGCTCAAGATTGGCGGAACGGACCTCGCCAAGGGCATGTTTACCGCTGACGTCCAGCCGGCGACGCAGACCCAGCCGCTCGCTGCCGATACCGACCGCGACGGTCAGCGCGACGGTTTCGAGGACGGCAACCGCAATGGCGCAGTGGACACGGGCGAGGGCGATCCGAGCGACGCGGCGAAACAAGCCAACAGCCCGGACAGCGACGGTGACGGCATCGCTGATGCGACCGAGGCCGAACTCAAGACCAAGCCCAACGACGCCGACAGCGACGACGACGGCGTCCCCGACGGCAAGGAGGCCAACTGGGCGTTTGACAGCGATGGCGATGGTCTGCGCGACGCGCTGGACGAGGACAGCGACGGCGATGGGCTGTTTGACGGCACCGAGGTCGGTCTGACGGCAGCCAGCCTGGCCAACCCACAAGCGACGGCGATCGGGTCCGGGGTGTTCGTTGCCGACAAAGACCCGACGACGCGCACGCTCAGTCGCGTCGCCGACAGCGACCGCGCCGGGCTGCCGGATGGCCAGGAAGACTTCAGTCGCGACGGCAAAGTGGACCAGGGCGAGACCGACCCCGAGAATCCGAGCGACGATGGCGCCAACGACGGCGACTTTGACGGCGACTCGCTGGCCAACGCGGTGGAGGTTGCCCTGGGTTTGGACCCCCTCAAACCCGACAGCGATGCCGACGGAATCTGGGACAATGTCGAGGTGCAAAATCCGGTTGCGCCGCTCGACAGCGACGGCGACGGCATCATCGACGCCCGCGACAGCGACAGCGACAATGACCTGGTACCCGACAAGCTCGAGAACGGCAGCGAACCGGGCTTGCAGCAGGTGCCGCTCGACAGCGACGGTGACGGCAAGCCTGACTACCGCGACACCGACAGCGACGGCGATCGCTTGCCGGATGGCGACGAAATTCTGGTCTATCGCACCAACTCGCGGGCAGCCGACACCGACGCCGGCGGTTTGAACGACGGCATCGAAGTGCTGGAATTGCGCACCAATCCGTTGGACCCGGCCGATGACCGCGACACCTTGGAGTACGGCGCGCAGTTGCGCGGAACGTCGCCGCTGTCGGCGTGTGCGGCGAGCCCAGTCGCGCCGGCTGGAGCCTGGCCGACGGCTCTGGTTTTGGCCGCCGCTGCGGTGGTACTGCGGCGGCGGCGGCGCGCATGGCTTGCGGCGGTGCTGCTCCTGGCCCTTGCCATGCCAGCGGCCGCGCTTGAACCGACCGATGTGACCGGCGGCCGCCCGACCCTGGACGGCACCGGCATCGCATTGACCGAGTCGGCGCGCGAACTGGAACTGTTCGGCCTGTATGCGGGTGGCCAGATGCAGTATGCGTGGCGGCCGCTTGTGGTCGGTACCGAAGCCAAGGTGCTGCGACCGCTGGTCGAAAGCCGCTTGCAGATGGATGCCGGATTGGCGATGCGCATTTTCGATCACCTGACGCTAGGCGTGGTGGTGCCGGTCAGCCTCTGGCAAGTGGCGCAGCGGCCAAGTCTTTTTGGACCCGATTCGGGCAGCCTGCCGGCCGATCCGGCGATTGCCGATATCGCGGTGGGCGCCAAGTACGTGTTCCAGCCCGACCGTGTGGGCGATTGGGGCTACGCGGCGATGTTGTGGGCGACCATCCCAGCCGGCGACCCGGTCCAGTACCTTGGCCGACCGGGACCGACGGTTCAGCCGACCGCCATCGTCTCGGGGCAGTGGGGGCCGTGGCGGTTCGCCATGACCGCTGGCGCGCGCTTTCAGGCCACGCGCAGCATGTTCAACGTCGACGACGGCCCGGCGTTTCGCTGGAGTGTGGCGGGCAGCCTCAACCCGACGGTCGTGCGCGGCAACTGGAAGAACCCTTGGGTGCCCGAAGGGGCGTGGATGGACCTGGGCGTGACCCACGAGACGCCGCTGCTCAAGCCCTTTGGCGACCGCAACGACGAGAAGTTGGAGGCCGCGTTCAGCCTCAATTTTCCGATAGACGACGGGATCTACCTGACCGCCGGCACGACCGTTGGCGTTTGGCCTGGCGCGGGTGTTCCAGCCGTGCGGCCGTTCGCCGTGGTCAAGTATGGACCGCCGGACCGCATCCAAGGCGGGCCCAGCACGCGGGCTGACGGCAAATAGCTTTCGCAGCGGAAAACAAATCATTTCAATGATCTGAACAAAGGTGGGGGTCGTGTTTGGGCCCCTGTCCGAGGACTGTCCGGCCTGTGTCCGAGCGGTGTCCGATGCTGTGGCGCCGCCGCGGCGCCGCTTTGCGACCTTTGCTGTATGCCCGAAATTTTCCTTGCTAAATCAAGCATCTGAACAATGGGGGGGAGCGCGTTCTTGCCGCGCCGCGGCGCATGCCGATAATGTCCGGCCCGCCGTGCGCGGCGGGTTGCTGAGTGTCCGATGACCGACCTGCCCTGGCTGGACCCACGCGTAGCCGCCGACCTGAACGAAACCCTGGCGCGCCGCCTGCTTTTCTTGGACGGCGCCACCGGAACGATGGTGCAGCGCCGCGGCCTGGGCGAGGCCGATTTCCGGGGCGAACTGCTGCGCGACCATCCGCGCGACCTCAAGGGCAATACCGACCTGCTGTGCCTGACGCGGCCCGACGTCGTCGCCGATGTCCACGAACTGTACCTTGCGGCCGGCGCGGATCTCATTGAAACAAACACCTTTACCGCGACAACCATCGCGCAGGCAGACTACGGAACCGAGCACCTCGCGTATGCGATCAACGAAGCAGCAGCGCGCATCGCGCGGGCGGCGGCCGAGAAGTGGCGCGACCGCACCGGCACTGCGCGGTTTGCCGTCGGCTCGATCGGGCCGTTGAACAAGACGCTGTCACTATCGCCGCAGGTCAACGACCCCGCGTTTCGCGCGGTCACGTGGGCACAGGTCTACGAGGCGTATGCCGAGCAAGTGCGCGGTTTGTTGGACGGCGGCGCACACATTCTGCTCGTCGAGACCATCTTCGACACGCTAAACGCCAAAGCCGCGTTGGCGGCCATCGCTGCGGAATTCGAGCGCCGCGGGGCCCGCGTACCGGTGATGATCTCGGTGACGATTACCGACAAAAGTGGGCGCACGCTGTCGGGCCAGACCGTCGAGGCTTTCTGGTCGAGCGTCAGTCACGCCCGCCCGTGGAGCGTCGGCTTGAACTGCGCGCTCGGGGCCAGCGAAATTCGGCCCTGGCTGTTGGATCTGGCGGCGGTGGCGGATTGCCGCATCAGTTGCTACCCCAATGCCGGCTTGCCGAACGCTTTTGGCGCCTACGATGAGGCCCCCGACACCACCGGCGCGCTGGTCGCGGAGTTCGCGCGCGCGCACCTCGTCGACATTGTTGGCGGTTGTTGCGGCACCACGCCGGATCACATCGCGGCGATCGTGCGCGCGTGCGGACCCGAACGGCCGCGGACGACGGCGGTCGCCGTGCCGAAACAGGACTGGACGCGGCTGGCCGGTCTGGAACCGTTGAGCATCACCGCGCAGACCAATTTCGTCGTCATCGGCGAGCGCACCAACGTGACCGGCAGCAACAAGTTCTGCGACCGCATCAAGGCGGACGACTTCAACAGCGCGACCCAGGTGGCGCTCGATCAAGTGCGCGGCGGTGCCAACATCCTCGACGTCAACATGGACGAGGGGATGCTCGACTCGGCCCGCGCCATGACCGTGTTCCTGAACATGATCGCCAGCGAACCGGAGATTGCGCGGCTGCCGGTGATGGTCGATTCCAGCAAGTGGCAGGTCCTGGAGGCTGGCCTGCAATGCCTGCAAGGCAAGGGCGTGGTCAACTCGATTTCGCTCAAAGACGGCGAGGCGGCGTTCGTGGAGCGGGCGCGGGCCATCCTGCGCTACGGCGCAGCCGCGGTCGTCATGGCCTTTGACGAAACCGGTCAGGCGACGGACACCGAGCGGCGCGTCGAAATCTGCGAACGCGCTTACCGCCTGCTGACCTCGATTGGTTTTCCACCCACTGACATTTTCTTTGACCCGAACGTGCTCGCGATTGGCACGGGCATCGAAGAACACGCCGACTACGCCATCAGCTTTATCGAGGCCACCCGCATCATCAAGCAGCGCTGCCCCGGGGCCAAGGTCTCGGGCGGCATCAGCAACCTCAGCTTCGCGTTTCGCGGCAACGAACCCGTGCGCCAGGCGATGAACTCGGCGTTCTTGTACCACGCCATCGCGGCCGGTTTGGACATGGGCATTGTCAACGCCGGCCAGGTCGCGGTGTACAGTGACATCGCGCCCGACCTGCTGCGTGCCGTCGAAGATGTCATTTTTAATCGCGATCCAGGTGCAACCGACCGACTGGTCGCCATCGCCGACCGCTTCAAAGGCGGTGCGAAGAAAAAGGAGCTTGACCTGAGCTGGCGGCAAGCCCCCGCGGGCGAGCGCATTGCGTGGGCGCTCGTGCATGGCACGGTCGAGTTCATCGAAGCTGACGTCCAAGAAGCGCTGTCAGAGCTCGGATCCCCGCTCGCCGTCATCGAAGGTCCGATGATGGCCGGTATGCGCCAGGTCGGCGATCTGTTCGGCGCCGGCAAGATGTTCCTGCCGCAGGTGGTCAAGTCGGCGCGGGTGATGAAGAAAGGCGTGGCGTGGCTGGAGCCGCACCTGCTCGCTGCCAAGCAGTCCGGTCAGGGCCGCACCCAAGGCACCATCCTGCTCGCGACCGTCAAGGGCGACGTGCACGACATCGGCAAGAACATTGTCGGCGTGGTGCTGGCGTGCAACGGCTGGGACATCGTGGATCTGGGCGTGATGGTGCCCTGCGAGACCATCTTGAAAGAAGCGGCGGCGCGCGGGGTTGCCGCCATCGGCCTGAGCGGCCTCATCACTCCGTCGCTTGACGAGATGGTCCATGTTGCCGAGGAGATGCAGCGCCGCGGGCTGCAGTTGCCGCTGCTCATCGGCGGAGCGACCACCAGCAAGCAGCACACGGCGGTCAAGATCGCGCCGCATTACAGCGGGCCCGTGGTGCACGTCCTCGACGCTTCGCGAGCGGTCGAAGTCGCCCAGCAGGCGACGGCCAGTGACCTTTCCGCATGGTTGACCGGGTTGCGGGCCGATCAGCAAAGTGTCCGTGAGATCCACGCATTGCGCAACGCGGCGCCGATGCTGTCGTTCGAACAGACCCGCGCGCGCAAGCCGCGCCCGGCGTTTGTGCCAGAAGAACTCGGATCGCCCAGCGCGCTCGGTCGGCAGGTGCTGCACGCCGCTCCGCTGGCCGAGATCGCCGCCTGCATCGACTGGACCTTTCTTTTTGCTGCCTTCGACCTCAAAGGCCGCTTTCCGGCCATCCTGGACCACCCCGATCACGGCGGAGCCGCCCGCGACCTATTCTCCTCCGCGCGCGCGCTGCTCGACGACATCGTGCGCAACGGCTCTTTGCAAGTGCGTGCGACCTGGGGCGTGTGGCCGGCGGCGGCCGATGGCGACGACGTGGTCCTTTTTGACCCCGACGCGCCCACAGCGCAAGTCGCGCGCTTTCACTTCCTGCGCCAGCAGCAGCAGAAGACCGACCCGGAAAAGCCCCACCTGTGTCTCGCCGATTTCGTGGCCCCCATCGACAGCGGTGTGCAGGACCATGTCGGCGCGTTTGCGGTCTCTGCCGGGTTTGGCGTCGAAGCCCTGGAATCGGCCGCCATGGCCGACCACGACGACTACACAGCGATCCTGGTCAAAGCGCTTGCGGATCGCCTGGCCGAGGCAGCCGCCGAGTGGTTGCACGCACAGGTGCGCCGCGCCTGGTATGCCGCAGGCGAGTCGTTGGACAACCAGGCGCTCATTGCCGAGCGCTACCGCGGCATCCGGCCGGCGTTTGGCTACCCGGCGTGCCCGGACCACACCGAAAAGACTGAACTGTGGCGCCTGCTGCGACCCGACGAACTGGGCATCACGCTGACCGAGACGTGTGCTGTCGCGCCTGCCGCGTCAGTGTGCGGCCTGTACTTCGGCCACCCGGCGAGCCGCTATTTCGCCGTCGGGCCAGTCGCTGCCGATCAGGTTGCCGACTATGCCCGCCGCAAGGGCATCGAGGCGGCCGCCGCCGAAAAGGCCATTGGCGGCGGGTAACGCGCGGCAGCGGTCGTCGGCCGCTCGGACACTTCCCCCACAACGGCTCGCGACAGAGGGGGGGATTGTTCACGGCGCTGTTTTCACAGAACAATTCGGGCCGGATTTGATCGACCGCGTGGGCCAATTGCGGCCCTGTACACCCGTCGGGCAACAGTCGGACAGGTGTCGGACACCGGTCGGACAAAGATCGGACACCCACCGGGTAGGCCCCGCGCACTGGCCCCCCCTTTATTCAGATCATTGAATTCGTAGCTGTTTATTTCGCGGCCGCGATCGCCACCACCCCAAGCACCTCTGCCGAGTCGTAGCCCCAGCGGGCCAGGGCGAGCTTGCCGTCCTTGCCGACGACATAGGTGATCGGCATCGGCGGGCCGGCGAGCAGCGGCTGGCCCAGGGTCACGTCGAGCACCTCGGACCAGTCATGGCCGTCCGAAGTGGTCAGTCCACTGAAAAGCATGGGAAACGGCATGTCGAACGCCGCGACCTCGGCCGTCTTCGGGGTGTCCCACGGGTTGATGGCGACTGCGGCGACCGTGCCCTGGGCGACCAGCGGACCGAGGTCGCGACGCGCGGCCGCGAGCGCTTGAAAGGCCACCGGGCACGAGTGGGCAGCGACCAGCAACACCCCGACTTTGCCGGAAAAATGCACCGCAATGTTGGTGGTGCCCCCTTTGCCATCTTCGTAGACCGGCAGCTTGGGCAACTTGTCGCCCACGTGCAGCCAGGTCGTCTCGCGGTGGGCAATTGCTATTTCCGGCTGGCTCGGGTCATCGCTCATGACGACAAACTGGTGGTCGAGCACGCCCTTTATCGACTTCTTGACCGAAAGCGGAATCGTCAGTGCCCCCTTCGCCGGTACCTGCCATGGCCCGGGAAAACTGAGGCTGCCGCCGTTGCCCATCGCCAGTTCCTGCCACAGGATCTGCGTCACCGTCAGCGGGGCGCTGCCCAGGTTGCGCAGCTCGACCACAACGCCGACCGTGGCACCGACGGCGATGGGCGCCGTGGTCAGGGTACGCGGAGCCACCAGCACCGGCCCGGCCAGCGCCGCCTTGGGATCGATGAGCGTGCGGCGAATCGTCCGAAACTCCGCCGAAAGCAGGCCTGTGCCGTGCACGTCGACGTCCAGGACGAACGACTCGCTGCGCAAGGCGCTGCGCACGATCCAGTTGTCGGTCGACTGTTTGCTGCCGACCACAATCGCGCCGCCCGCCGCCGCATAGACGTGGTTCGCGACCAGGGTCACCGCGTAGGTGTTCAAGGAAAACTGCAGCGTTGTCAGCAGTTTTGGCTGAGTCGGATTGGCCACATCGACCACGTGCGCGCCGCCACCCAAGGCGCCTACGGCCAGGGTCGTGCCGTCCAGGTGCAGGTAGGCGGCGACGCCGGGCAACGGCAGCTTGCTCAGCGGTTGCAGGGCGTAGGGACCACCTGCCCCGGCCAACGATCCAAACACCAACCCGGCGGCGCCATTGGCAACTGCGACGTGATCCGTGCCGACCAGCGCGAGATCCCAAGCTTCGGTGAGGTCGGCAGGGAGCGTTACCGCCTTTGCGGCATAGGGCGGATCGGCCGCAAACGCGACGACGCCCTTGCCGTGGGTGGCGACGTAGACCAGCCCCTCGCGGTGCATCAGGCCCTCGGTCGGATCGGTCGCGACGGTGACCTTGCTGAGCGAAAGGGGCTGCTGGCTGGCGGCGAGGTCCAAGATGTGCACGTAGGCAGCGCGAGATGAACAGTAGAGGCGCTTGCCGACCCGAATCGAGCGGTTGCAGAACTGGCCGCCGTGCACTTGCCAGTTGGCGTGCGGGCTGGTCGACGCGACGCCACCCGGAAAATCGAACGACACGTAGCCGTCCTGCGAGCCGGCTACCCACAGCCGGTCTCCGAACACCTGCGCCTGCACGAAGTGAGGACCGCCGTCTTTGGTGTTGGGCGGGTTCGTCGCCGACTGCGTCTTGAGGTAGGCGGGCGGTCCAGGTGGCTTGGGGCCGGCGCACAGGTCATCGATCGAGAACAGGTTGCTCGGCATGACCAGATTGATGGCAAAGCTCTGCACGGTTTCTTTGGCTTGCACCAACGCCTGCTTGCCCTGCGCGCACACCGTGCCCATCGCCAGCGGCGGCCCCTGCGCGCTGCCTTTGACCTCGGCCCCGACTTGCCAGGCGCCCGGCTGGAGCACCACCGGGACGGTCATCGGCCATTGACCGGTGATTTTGCCTTGCCAAAGCGGCTTGTCGCCGGCGTTGGGGTCGGGCGGCGGTTGGCCCGGCGCCAGCGCGAACACCACCAGATTCTGCCCCGCCAGCGGTAGGCTGGACGAGATTTGCAGCAGCACGTTGGGCGTCGCTTCGGGCAGCGACCCGTCTGCCGGCGTCGCTTCGGGCGAAGTGGTCGTGCCATCGGCTGAATCCGCTGAGTCTAGAACGGTCGCCGCCGTGGCGTCGGTGGGCGTGGCGCTGTCGGCCAAAGTGTCAGCGAGTGCCGGCGCCGCATCCAGCGCAGGCGCGTCGTCCGATCCGCCTTGAAGGGCGTCGGCGTCGCCTGTTTCCGGGTCTGAGGTGGCGTCTGCAGCGCCGTCCAAGCTCGCGCTTTCGGCAGCCGCATCCGGCTGACTCGGGCCCGGATCCGGCCCGCTCACCTCCGCGCCTTGCCCGGCCGCGCCGTCGCCGTCCAGGTCCCAAGGGGCGCTATCGCCAAGCGGTCCGTCCGGCGGGGCAGGGGTGTCCGGCGGCGCCGTCTCGGCGGCCGTTTCGACGGTTTCAAGCGCCGGGGCTGTCTCAACTGCCGCGTCTGGCACGGAAGCGGCGTCTTGTGCGGCCTGAGCAGTTTCCGCGACACCGGTCGCCGGTGCGTCCACGCCAAGGGCTGGTTCTTTTGACTGCGCGCACGCGGCACAAACGGCCAGGACCACGGTCGCGAGCGTCCGCGTCCACCTGCTTGCCGTCACCGGACCGACCATCGCACTTGCCCGGCCGCCGCGCTCAGTTGCCGCGGCAAAACAGGCGACCATAGTACCACACCGGCTTGCCGTCGCCGCGCTTGCTCAACTCTTCGTCATACTTGCCGGTGCACAGCCCAAGCGGCGACCCGTCCTCGCCGGTCAAGCGCGCCTGCGCCTGGGCGTAGCGCTCTGGCGTCCACGGCGCCGTGTCGAGCCACACCGCCTCCTTGACCCACTTCTTGGCCAACAGTTCCCACTTCGGCACTTTGTTGCCGGTCGCATCATCGACCAAC
>CAXRHS010001134.1:0-2398 GCA_964230235.1 Myxococcota bacterium | reverse complement strand
GGCATGGCCGCGCACCTGGACCAGCTGGCGAGCAACCAGCGGGCGCTGTGGTTGCCGCGGTTTTTCGACTCGGGCCTGCATCTGTGGGTGCGGCGCGCCAACGACCGCGCCGACTTGATCCACGTAACAGCGCTGTTGTCGCCGATTACCGGGCCGGCGCCACACGATGTGCTCGAACACTGGCGCGGCGACCGGCTGACCCACCGCGATGGCTTTGAGGGCCTGCGCTTTGTGTGCACGCGCGGTGCATTGGCCGTGTTTGCCGAAGAACTGCGCATCATCATGCGTGCCTACCCGACCCGGTCGCTGCGGCAGGTCGGCTGACAACAAACCGATGATTGTTCGAACACTTGTAGCCGCGTTGGCCCTGTTGGCCGCCGCATTGCCCGCACAAGCCGCTGACGACGGACCCGGTTGCCCCAACGCCGCCCACCTCGATGTGGTCGCCATGGGCACCAAAGTGCGTGCGACGATCTGCCCGCGGCCGACAGACCCGGACGGCACCGCTGCACAGGCCGCCACCAAGACGGTCGCGGACGAGTTCGCGCGGCTTGAAGGCTTGTGGTCCAACTGGCGCCCCGACAGCGACATCAGCCGGGTAAATGCTGCCGCCGGCAAGCCGGTCGCGGTCGCTGCGGAGACGCTGGCGGTCATCCAAGTCGCCATTGCCGCCAGTCAGCAGTCCGCCGGCCTTTTCGACATCACGTTTGCCCCGCTAGGCGAAGTGTGGCAGTTCGACACCCCGCCCGGCAGCCATGAGCCGACCCGCCTGCGCAAGCTGCCGACGCAGGCCGAAGTAGCCGCGCGACTGGCGCGGGTGGGCTGGCGCCACGTGCAAGTCGACGCCAAGGCGCGCACGGTGCGGCTGGCCAGGCCAGGCATGGCGCTGCACCTGGGCGGAATCGGCAAGGGCGCAGCGGTGGACAGCGCCGTCAACCTCTTGCGCAAACAGGGGTTTGCCAACTTTGCCGTCCAGGCCGGCGGCGACCTGTACTGCGCCGGCCACAACGGCAGCCGACCCTGGCGGGTAGGCATTGCCCATCCGCGCGACAAAGCCGCCCTGCTCGGCGTCGTCCATGTGAGCGAGGCGGCATTCTCGACCAGCGGCGACTACGAGCGGTTTGCCGTCCTCGATGGCGTGCGCTACCACCACATTCTCGACTTGCGGACCGGTTGGCCCGCGACGGCAAGCCAAAGCGCGACGGTCCTGGCCAAGACCGCGACCGACGCAGAAATCCTGACCAAGTGGGCGTTCATTGCCGGCGGGCAAGCCGGTTTGGACGCCATCGGCGCACGCGGAGCCAAAGGCGTCCTGGTCGACAGCAAGGCCCAGGTGTGGACGAGCAAGGGCCTGGTGGTCTTGCCCGCGGGCGGCGAGGGGCGGTGAGCGGGCGTTCGCTTGCGATCGCCGGGCGCGCGGAGCGAAAGCGGCAAGCAAACTTCTGTAGCCGCGCTGTCACATCCCCCAAACCCGCCGCGCAAACACCAACCCCGCTGAATCGGTCCCGGCGCCAAACTCGGGCAGACCCGCGGCAAACTGCTCAATGCGCGGATCGTCATCGGTGACGATGGGCCCAGGCCCCAGGCGTTGCCGCAAGACCTCGCCGGCCACGGTGGGCAGCGTTCGCGGGTCGCCTGCGCCGATATCGGCCAGTTGGTCGGCGACGCCGCGCACGGCCAACCGGCGGCCGATCTCTGCTTCGTCCGCGCCGGGTCCGTTGGTGGCCAGCAGCGCGCCTTCGACGTCCAAGATGCGGATGAGCCGCGCATCGGCGAACGCCGCCTGAAAAGTCCGCGCCAGCATGCGCAACTCGGCCTCGGTCATGCCGTGCAACGGCAACCACTGCACCACCGCGCCACCGGCTTTGAGCACTCGCCTTGCCTGTTGATAGAACTGCAGGCTGTAGAGCGCCGACACACCTGCGACGCGCGGCGGCGGCTCCAGGGCTATCACGTCGTAGCTGGCTGCGGGGGCGCGCGCGACAAACACGCGCCCGTCTTGCAGGTGCACATGGCCGCGGGGGCTGGTCCACACCTCGTCGTTGACATGTCCGAACAGACGCAAGGTGCGGTCTACCACCGGACTGATGTCGACCAGGTCGGCATGCCCGATCCCAGGATGCCGGAGCACCGCCGCCGCGGTCATGCCGGTGCCCAGGCAGACGACCAGCGCGCGGTCCTGGCCCTTGGCCACCAGCGCCGGCAAGTGGCCGAGCAGGCGCATGTAGCGCCTCGCACCCGGCGAGTCACCCGCATAGGCGATGCCGTTGCTGACAATCTGGCGCACCGGCGGGGCCGAGCCCATCTGCACGACGGCCGTGGTGTCCTGAACGCCCTCGTCCAAAAGCAGCAGCTTGTGTCCGCGGGTCAGGCGACCGAGCGGCGGCTGGGCTTGCGG
>CAXRHS010001133.1:0-2785 GCA_964230235.1 Myxococcota bacterium | reverse complement strand
TGTTCGACGATCGTCAAAGCCGCGAGCACGTTGGAAGTGCTCAAGTTCGGCATCGTGGTGGGCGGCCGTTACAAGATCGAGCGCCAGATCGGCAAAGGCGGGTTTGGCGCGGTGTTCCTGGCCAGCCATGTCGCGACCCGCCAGGGGTTGGTGGTCAAGGTCCTCAAGCCCGACCTGGGCGAAGACGATACGCACGTCAAGCGCTTCTTCAATGAGGCGCGCGCATCGTCGCTGCTCAATCACCCGAACACGGTGCGGATCTTCGATTTCGGCCAAACCGACACCGGCCTGCTGTTTATCGCCATGGAGCGGTTGACCGGCAGTGAGTTGGCTCAAGCCCTCAAGGAGGCGCCCGACCACCGGATTGCGGCCTCGCGGGCCGCGCGCATCGGCATCTCGGTGCTCAAGTCGCTGTCCGAAGCGCACGCGGCGGGCCTGGTGCACCGCGACCTCAAGCCCGACAACGTGTTCCTGTGCAAGGTCCACGGCGAAGAGGAGTTCGTCAAGGTCATCGACTTTGGCATCGCCAAGCCGACCGACCAGGGCGTGGATGCCGGGCTGACCAAAACGGGCTTCACGGTTGGAACGCCCAAGTACATGAGTCCGGAACAGGTCCTGAACAAGCCGCTGGATGGCCGCAGCGATCTGTATGCCTTGGGCGTAATCCTCTACCAATGCGTCGCCGGCGAGGTGCCGCTTGCCGGGGCGTCGCCAATGGAGACGCTCATCGCCCACATGCAGACCGAACCCGTGCACCTCAAGGACAAGGTGCCGGGGCTGCCGCGCGCGTTTACCGACCTGGTGATGCAGGCGCTGCGCAAGCTGCCGTTCGAACGCTTTCGCGATGCGGATGACATGCGCGAGGCGCTGGAGGCCACGCTGCCAGAACTGGACGCGGCAGTTCCCCGGGTGGTCGAACGCCACACCGTCAGGCCCAGCGTCAAGGTGCCAGCTGTGGTCGCGGACAGGACGGACGCGCACGGCGAGGTCTATTCGGTCGGTTCGCCGGCAGCGAAGTCCACGCGACCCAACCCCAAGCCCTCGACGACCGGCACCCAGGCCGCGCGGCCGCCGACTGGTTCAACCGCGCTGGCTGGCGCCGCCACGGGCACGATGGAACCGCGACCGCCGACGGACACTGGCCTGCCGAGCCCAGAGGTTGCCGCGGCCGAAACGGCGGTGCTGGAGCACGCCACCCTGCGCGACCCGTATCAGCCGGCGACCATGACCCTGCCGACCCAGACCACCCCGGGCGGCGTTGCCAAGCCAGCCAAGCGCGAGCCGACGCCGGTGGCGACGCCCGCAGCGGCGCCGGTCGGCAAGCCGCTGCCGTGGACTGCAATCGGTATCGCCATCGTCGCGGCCGCGTTCGCAGTGCTCGCCGGCGTGGTGTGGATGACGCTGCGCGACGAGCCGGTCGCGCCTGCCGCGGCACCGAGCGCCCTGCCTGCAGCGCAACCGGCACCTTCACCTGCCAGGCCAGAGCCGCTCGAAGCGGCAAAGCAGTTGTTGCCCGGCGCAGGCGCGCCGACAGCGCCTCCGCCGTCTGCCGAGCCCCCGGTCGTCGCGGCCGACGAAGCTGCCAACCGCGCGGCGCGCGCCGCCATGCCCGCGGTCGCCGAAGCCGTCGCGGTGCCGGTGGCGGCAACGCCAACAGCCGTGCAGCCCGCCACTGCGGCCAGGGCCGAGCCCGCCACTGCGGCCAAGGCCGAGCCCGCCACGGCCGCACCGGCCGAGAAACCAGCGGCCGCGCGCGGCAAGTCTGCGCGACCTGAGGGCGCCAAGGCCGCCAAACCCAAGGGCCCGAGCCATGACGGCGACCTCAATCTCTAGGCCCCGTAGAAAATCCATTCGATTTTCTACGTCGGCCCCTTGCTGGCTCAGTGGGTCGCAAGCTCGCGACTTTGCAAGTCGACTCGCCGCTCCGCTCCGCTCTGGTGTCGAGCGACTATACATGGTGACCGAATGGCAAAGCCATCGGTCACCATGTGCTCGCTGGGCGGGTCGCCAGCTCGCGTCCGTGCCGGCCGACTCGCGGCTCCGTTGCGCGGGTGAGCTTGCTGATTGGTCAGCCCGTATAGTTATTGCACGGGCCCCCAGCCCGCTGGCGCGGTTGCTGACGCTGCTGGTCGCGTTCGCGCCTGCCGGTAGCGCTCTGTGGCTGCCGACGTTGCCCGCTTGGGCGGCCCCCGCCGCAAAAGGGGACCAGGGCAAGCCCTTGGCCGACGAGGCTGCCGCGCACTTCAAAGAGGGGCGCTTTCAGCAAGCCGCGGAGCTTTTCGAGCGGGCGTTTGCGCTCAATCCAGAGAAGCTGGTGCGCCTGCGCAACGCCGGCCGCGCCTACGAAGAAGCGGGCAAGCTGGAGTACGCCAAGCTGCTTTTCGAGCGCTATCTGCAGCAGGCGCCCGACGGTGCCGACAAGGATGAGGTCCGGCAACGCGTGGCCCGCATTGAAGAAATGCTGGCCGCACGCAAGCAGGCCGAGCTCGACGCCGCGCGCAAGTCGGCATTGGCCGATGCGCGACCGTTGGCCGACGGCTCGACGCCCACAGCTGTGGCAGCGGCTGGCCGCGCCCCGACCCTGGCAGACTGGGCGACGCTGGGCGGTGGGGTCGCCATGGTGGCCGGCGGCGCCGTCTGGGCGGTGATGACGATCCAGGCCGAGCAGAAAAAAAACAACGCGATCAGCAAGGGGCAGTACTCCTACCCCGGCGGCGACGCCAAGAAAGAGGCGGATCGCACCGCGATCCTCAAGAACCAGATAGGCGCCTATACCACGCTCGGC
>CAXRHS010001132.1:0-5082 GCA_964230235.1 Myxococcota bacterium | reverse complement strand
CTGCCAGCCCGGGCAGCACCGCCAGCCAGGCCGACAGCGGGCCGACCGGCGTCGGCACGCCGGCAACGGTGGTGCGCGGGTCGGCCGCGCCCCGGTGCGCGCTTGACGGCGCGAAAACCGTTTGACGGTCCGCGACCGCGTGGCTATCCTGTGTCGCCCGCCCTCTTGGGCGTTTTGTATTTTCGCGCACTTGCATCCATGTCGCCGCGACGGCGCCCTGTGCATGCCTTTTGACCTGGCCGCGCCGGCCGGCGCGATCACGGACCGCGCGCGCCTGCGTCGGCGCAGTTCCTCCAACAGCCCGTTGCCGCCACCGCGGCGAGGTCGCCCATGTTTGCACGTCCCCTGGCCGTCGTCACCGCCGTGTTTGCCGTGTCGGCGTGCGTCGGCAGCAGCACCCCCGGCAATTCGTCGGGTGGCGCGTTCGTGCTCGATGGCAACAGCAACCCGGGGGTTGGTGTCGATGGCGGCGCTGCGGGCGGCGGCGACGGTGGCGCAACCGGGGGTGGCGATGGCGGTGCGACCGGCACCGACCAAGACGGTGGGGCCACGGGCGGCGGCGACGGCGGCGGCAGCACGGGCGGCGACGCCACCACCGGGTCGGGCGGCGGCGGCGGCCCCAAGGTCAACGCCAAGTACGCCGGCTATCCGTCCGAAGAACTGCGCATCCGCATCATCGGACCGAGCGGGCGCGGCCATGCAGTGGTGTCGGGCTCGGTCGTCGAAGTCGCCGGCGTCATTTTTGGCGGCGCCGATTCGGTGACTTGGACGACCGAAGCCGGCGGCAGCGGCTCGGCGCACGGCGCGCCGTTCTTTCAGACCGACCCGATTACGCTGGTGGCGGGCGACAATGTCGTCACCGTCACCGCCAAGAATGCCAAGCAGACCGTCACCGACACGCTGGTCATCACCTACAACCCGGCGTTTACGTTCCAAGACCGACTGCGCGCCCACCCGCGGGTCGCCAAAGCCGGCAAGAACACGACCATCCACGCGATTGCCGCCATCGGCAAAGCAACCAACGTCGTCAAGGGCAGCGTCAAGCTCATCCGCGTCGACGCCGAAGGCAATACGCTGACGACCTTTGGCGAGATGATCGACGACGGGCTGTTGACGTCGAGCGGCGACGAGATCAAGGGCGACGGCCTGTATACGCGCAAGGTGACCGTCAACGACGCCCAGCCCGGTACGGCGCGACTGCGGGCCACCGTGCAGGTCTCGCTCAACGGTCAGACCATGACGGCGTACAGCGATGTTTTGGCCATCGACGTGGTGTCAGACGTCGCCAGCGCCGAGTGCACCGACGCGCTGCAGGCGCTCGCCGCCGCCAAGAAAGCGGCGGATGGTGGCACCCAAGCGGTGGTGGACGCGCTCAAGGCCAATCCGGCGGTCGACGATGCTGGCAGCGGTGCGGGCGGCAGCGCGTGGGTCCGCTTCAAGTCGGGCCTGCTCGGTGCCGTGCCGCTGGTCAAGGCTGGCAACCGCGGCGGCACGGGCCAAGGGGGCGCATCGGGCGACAACCTGGCGCTGGCGACCGTGCAGGTGCAGTCCAAGCGTGCCCTGCTGCTCGATCCGTTTGCCGCCGAGTTCGGCGCCGACGAGATCACGGCCTTTAGCAGCACCCTGCAAAAGACCAAGTGCCCGGCGTACACGCCCGACGATCACAAGAACGACAAGGCCGACCTGCGCTGGCTGCGCAACCTGTACCAGTACGGCATTGTGGCCATCGCCAGCCACGGCGACGCGCTGTTTGGGGGCCTGTCGACCGCCGCCAAGTCCGCTTACGACTGGCGCCACCCGGGCGCCCAAGAGGTGGTGTGGACCGGTCACAAGGTCAACTGCGGCTACTTCGGGCCTTCGACCAACGGCGCCACCTGTTCCGAAACCAAGGCGTGCGGTCCGGAGTCCGAGTGCTTCATCAACCAGGCGGGCGGCGTCGGCGTGTGCGTCGACCACTTGACCGCGGACGTCCGGCGCGGCCGCGTGGTGCTCGGCGCCGATGGCACCTACGGGATCCTGCCCTCATTCATCAAGCGCCACGCTGAAGAGACGTACCCGCGCAGCCTGTTCTACGTGGGAACCTGCCGCAGCCTGTGGAATGGCAGCATGGCCGGCGAGTTGTTCGCAGCCGGCGCCGCGGCGGTGGCGGGCTTCAACGGTGCGGTCTCCAACGAATTCGCGACCAAATGGGGAACCACCTTCTTGCAGAACATCATCGAGGGCAAGAAACTCTCCGGCGTCGCGCACGTGCAACTCGAAGACGCCGGCAACCCGGGCACCTACTTTCAACTGGTCGGCGCGCAGAACCTGGATGCGTTCCACAGCGACATCCTCAACCCATCGTGGGAGACCGGCAACCTGCAGGGCTGGATCAAGTCGGGCGACGGCCGGGTGATCTCGCGGTTGGGCTCGACGGTGCCGGTGGCCGGCAAGTTCATGGGCATCATCTCGACCGGTCTTGGCTACACTGCCCAGGTCGGCAAGGTCGAGCAGCGCTTCTGTATCCCCAGCGGCAAGACCAAGTTCTCATTTTGGTGGAAGTACTATTCCGAGGAGTTCAAGGAATACTGCGGTTCGTCGTACCAGGACGCCTTCACCGCGCGGCTGGACGGCGTGGTCAACGGCAAGTCGGCGTCGATTACAGTGGTCAACGCCAAAGTCGACGACTTGTGCGACGGCGGGCCGCAGTTCAAGGGCTTGACGCCGGCCGACGTCAGTTTCGACAAAGGCGGCGTGTTCATGACGCCGTGGGTGATGGGCAGCAAGGACATCTCGCCGTTTGCAGGCAATGGCTCGGTGCTGCTCAACTTCTACGCCACCGACGTCGGCGACTCCATCTACGACACCGCGGTGCTTTTCGACAAAGTCGAATTCGAGTAGCCCTAGCGCGTGATCGCCGCGGCAACCGGCGCGCGAGATGCAGTCGCGCCCGTTACGCGCCGCGTCATCGCCTTGACCCGAACCGCGTTGGCCGTACAATAGGGGCCTTGTGTCGCGGTGTTTGTCGCGCGGCCGTCTTCGGCCCCGCCGCCGCCTCCATGCCTCGCCCCTCGGAGTCGCCCCTATGACCCTGCCGACCGCGTATTCGCAGGCCCGCCGCGGCCTGATCCTTGTCGCTTTTGCCCTTTTTGCGCTACCTGCGTGCGTGGGCAACGAAGGCGACGGCAACGCTGGAGGCGCAGGCGGCACGGGCGCAGGCGACGGCACGGTGACGACCGGCGACATCACGGGCGGCGGCGGCGCAGACGCGACCGTCGACACCACTGCGGCCGACACGGCGCCGACAGGCACCGACGCACAGGGCGATGCCGGCGGCACGGACACCGCCACCGCGGATGGCGAGGACGCCGGTGGCGACGCCGCAACCACCGAGACCTCCACAGAGGACTCCTCCGGCGATGCGAGCGGCGACACGGTGCCCACTGGCTGCAAGCAAGACAAAGACTGTCCAGCGGCCAGCTCCGCTTGTCAGGTAGCGACCTGCGACGCCGCCACCGGCAAGTGCGGTGAAAAGCCGCTCGCCGATGGCGCAACCTGCGACGACGCCAACGCCTGCACCGAAAACGACGTGTGCACCGCCGGCAAGTGCGATGGCGCGGTCAAGGCTTGCGACGACAAGAACGAGTGCACCGACGACACCTGCGACCCCGCCAAGGGCTGCGCCAACGCCAACAACACCAGCCAGTGCTCCGACGGCGACGCCTGCACCCTGGCCGACGCCTGCAAAGACGGCAAGTGCGTGCCCGGCGCCACCGACAAGTGCGACGATGGCAACCAGTGCAGCGACGACAGCTGCGGCGTGCTCAACGCCGACAAGGGCACCAAGGGCTGTTTGCACACCAACAACACGGCGAACTGCGAAGACGGCTCGGCGTGCACCACCGGCGACCTGTGCGCCGCTGGGCTATGCACGGCCGGCACACCGACCGTGTGCGACGACACGAACCCCTGCACGAGCGACAGTTGCGACGCCAAGACGGGCTGCGCCAATGCGGCAGCAGCAGAGGCCGCACCGTGCGACGACGCCAACCTGTGCACCAGCGGCGATGCGTGCGCGGCCGGCAAGTGCACCGGCAAGGTCGCCGTGTGCGACGACAAGAACCCGTGTACCAAGGACAGCTGCGACATTGCCACTGGCTGCACGACCACCAACGACGACGCGGCTTCGTGCGACGATGAGAACAGCTGCACCCTCGACGACAAGTGCAAAGCGGGCGTGTGCGGCGGCACCGGCAAGGTGTGCAGCGACGACGGCAATCCGTGCACCGACGAAAAATGCGCCAACAACACCTGCAGTTCGGTGGCCAACGCCGACCCGTGCGACGACGGCAACCCATGCACGCAGAAGGACGTGTGCAAGGACAAGGCGTGCGGTGGCGGCGAGGACATCAAGTGCGACGACAAGAACGCGTGCACCGACGACCTGTGCGACAAGACCGCCAATGGCACCTGCAAGTTCACCAACAACACGGCCAGTTGCTCGGACGACTCGGCGTGCACGACCAAAGACGTGTGCCAGAACGGCGTGTGCGTCGGCGTCCCGGTCAGTTGCGACGACGGCAACCAGTGCACCCTGGACGCCTGCGACGACGCTACCGGCAAATGCGCCAGCAGCGCGCTGACCGACGATACGCTGTGCGACGACAACTCGGTCTGTACGCAAAAAGACGCCTGCAAGGCCGGCAAGTGCGCGGGCGCCAGCATCAACTGCGACGACGGCAATCCGTGCACCGACGACAAGTGCGACGCCAAGGCGGGTTGCAGCAGCGTCGCCAACACCGCCAAGTGCGAAGACGGCAACAAGTGCACGGTCGGCGACCTGTGCAAAGACAAGGTGTGCGCGCCGAGCACGACGCTCGACAAGTGCGACGACGGCAACCCCTGCACCACCGACAGTTGCGACGCCGGCCTGGGCTGCGAGCACAAGAACCACAGCGACAACTGCGACGACAAGAATCCGTGCACCGAGGGTGACGTCTGCGCCGCCGGCACGTGCCAGGGCAACAAGCCCAAGGTCTGCGACGACGGCAACCTGTGCACCGACGACAGCTGCGACAAGGTCAAGGGCTGCGTCGCCGCCCC
>CAXRHS010001131.1:0-2856 GCA_964230235.1 Myxococcota bacterium | reverse complement strand
ATGCGCTCGTAAGCCAGGCGACCGATGAGCAGGTTCTGGGTGATCTGGAACTTGATGCGCGACAGCGGTTGCGCGTAGGTCGAAGTGAACAGACCGTCCTGCGAGGCACCGTAGCCGACGTCGATGAGCGTGGCCTGGGCGTAGAACTCGGGATTGTCTTTGGCGTCTGCGAGGTTCTGGCCGACAAACAGCGTCTTGTCGAGCGCATACGGCTGCACCCGGTTGATCGGCGGGCGCTCTTCGGCGCAGCCCCAGGCCGCGATCGCAAAGAGGCCAAGGACCAGAAGAGAGCGAACGGGGTGCAGCATGCGGGCCTCAGAAAGAGCGCTTTGTTTCCAAAGCGTTGATATGTCTCAGGGCGGCCGGGGTGGCGCGGTCGCGGCGGCGCGGCACGGCGCGAACTGGCGTGCCATGATCGGAAACGGCGCCGCGTCGATGCGACGATTTCCCTAGCATGTCAGCGAGTTCGTGGTCGACTCCGCGGCATCCGACCCCTTTTTGGGGCGGCAAAGGATAGCGGCGGGTTTGGCGGCGACAACCACAAAAGATGACGCAGTGCGTCATGGACGGCAACGGAGCGGGGCGGTTGCGAAATAACGCTTGCGCTATCGCAGCTTTGCGCGCAATGTGAATAATTGTGTTTTGTTGGGCGCTGTCCGGTCAGTTGCCGCCGTTGCGTCCGTAGAGCATGCGAGAGCCGGCGTCGAGCGAGCCGAGCAGCGCGTAGCGGCGCTGGGCGGGATCGAGGACGAACACGGCACCGTCTGGACCTTCCAGGCGCACCCAAGCGTGCGAAAACCAGCCGGAAACGAACTTGCGCTCCAGCGACACCTTGCCTTGCAGCCACTGTGCGTCGATCAGGCGCTCCAGCACCGCACCGACAAAGCACACCTGGTGGCGACACACGCCGCCTTTGGCCGCCAGAAACACGTCGAGGTCGATTGGCTCATCGGGGCGAAGAAATCCCTGTTTGTCCAGGCGCTTGACCACCTGCTCGTCGTACGGCATGTGGTCTTCGACGAGCTCCGCGACGCGCGACAGAATCTGGGTGCGCAGCTCGAGCCGCAGTTCGTCCGCAGTCTTGCCGCTTTGCAGCCGCTCGAGCCACAGTTCATAGACCTTGCGCAACAGGCTGCCCGGCCGCCGCATGTCGACGACGATCGCCTCGCGCGGCTTGCGACCCAGGTACACGCCGCCGTCGATGCGGGTCTCGCCGCCGATGATGCGCCAACCGTGGAACCAACCAAACGGGGCGTCGGGGTCGCCTTCACTGGGTTGCAAGGTGCCGTCGGCGGCCAACCGGGTGATCAGGATGCCGGTGTTGCCGCTTTTGGCGCGGTCAAAGCCGCGGTCGTCGGCAGCATCGCCCGGCGCAGGCGTGGCCAGCGCGGTCGGCGTCAGGACGGGATACGCGCCGCGGTGCTGCGCGGTGGCGTCGTCGCGGACCGCGTCTGGTTCGCCCTGGGCCGGATCGGCCTGCAACAATCGGGTCGCGTGGGCGGTCCAGGCGGCAATGCGCGACTGCAGGTCGGCGGGTCCCGGGGGCGCGGAGGAACTGTCGGCCTGGCTGCGCATGGAGCCAAGGTTGCCGGTTTTCTCGTTGGGCGTCCAACCGACGTGAGCGGCCGGTTGCAGCGCAACCGCATTAGTGGAAGATTGCACGCTTTGTCCGCGACGGTCGGCCGATACCGCCGTCCACCACTGCCGGAGAAAATCCATGTTCCTCAACGTGCTTGGGCCGATGCGTCGGCTTTGGCGCGCCACCTTGGCGCGCGCCGCATGGCTAGCTTGGACGCTCGTCGCGGTCGGTTGTGCCCAGGACGTGGGGCAAATTGACCGCACCCAGCCTGGTGCGCTCAAGAAGTCGCTGTTTGCCGGCGAGTGGTATTGGCGGCGCACGGTGGCCGACGCGCCCTACACCGCGGGCTTTACCTTCGTTGGCGAGGCGGACGACGTCGAGCGCGTGCGCTTCAAGATCGACGAGAACCACCTGATTGCCTACCGCAGCTACGACTTCGTGGCCGGCACCGACCTCGACCACAGCCAGCGGCGCAAGCGCGCGCCCAACCGGGCGGCGGGCGAGTCGGGCCAACCGGTGGCGGTCTACCGCATCCAGAGCCACTTCGACATCAAGCGCAACTACAGCCCGGCGACCGGCGAGCAGGACAACGTCATCGCCGAGAACAACGTCGACCGGCCATGGTTCGAGCGCGACTACATCCGCGTGGACTGGACCGAGAATCTGGCACCCGGCAAGGGCTTTGAGTTCACCGTCGACACCGTGCAGACCGAGTTCGTCAAGTTCGTGGTGACCAACCCGGCCGATCCCGATGCGTTTACGCTGGGCTTTCGCGACAAGGCCAGCAAGACCGGCTGGCGCGAGACCCGCAATCCGGTCGCCCACCGCGAGGCCGCGAGCGCCGACTACTTTGACTTCGTGCACAAGCTGCTGGCGACGCCGCAGCAGTTCGCTGGCTGGGACTGGGACGGCCCGTGGTCAGTGCCGGTGTGCTGGATCTATGGCAACGAGGACTGCAAGCCAGCCGAGATCACCATCCGCACCTCGCTGCTCAAGATCGACCCCGCCGACGACTACGAGCAACTGGACTATCCCGACAACATGCTGGCGCGCGACGACAAGGGCCAGATCATCCGCACCCGGGCATTGGCCGACGGCACCATCGCCCGCGACCCCGACGGCGAGGCGGTGCGGGTGCCGATGTTCGACAAGTTCGGGTACTTCCGCGCCGAGCGCTACGGCTGGGACAAGCAGCACGGCGAGGTCGAATCGGCGCGCTCGCTCAAGATCTCGCGCCACGACCTGTGGCAGCAGTCGTTCAAGGATGGCAAGCCGAT
>CAXRHS010001130.1:0-2786 GCA_964230235.1 Myxococcota bacterium | reverse complement strand
CGCACTTGCCGCAGTCGACGGCGCAGTTGCCACAGTTCTCATTGGCTTCGCACTGGTTGTTGCCGCAAATGGCCGGACAGGCGCCGCAGTCCGTCACGCAACTGGAGCAGCTTTCGCCCGCGGCCGCATCGCATTTGCCGTCGCCGCAACCGCCGCCGCAGCCGCCGCAGTCCGCGGGGCAGGTGCTGCAGGTCTCGCCCGCTCCGCCTTCGCACGCGCCGTTGCCACATTGGGCCGGGCACCCGCCGCAGTCGCTGCTGCAGGTGCTGCAGTTTTCGCCGGCGTCCTTGGTGCAACGGCCGTCGCCGCACACGGCGACGCCGCACTGGGCGCCGCACTTTTTACACATCTCCACACATCCATCGTCCCAAGCTGTGGTGCAGCACGATGGATCCGCTTTGCAAACGCAGGCTTCACAACCGCAGCCGCCGCAGCCGGGCAGGTCGGTCGGCTTGCAGCCGTCGGATCCGATGCAGCCGCCGCAGTCGCTCGGGCAGGTGCTGCAAGACTCGGTCGAGTTGCACACCTTGTCGCCGCATACCGCGCCACACGGGCCGCAGTCGCTGGGGCAGGCCTGGCAGGATTCCTTGGCTTTGTCGCAGATGCCGTCGCCGCAGGTGCCCGTGGCAGCGCACACGCCGTCTTTGCAGACGGTGCCTTTGCCGCAAACCTGCGGATTCGAAGGACCTTTGCCGTCGGCTGCGCACTCGACGGCGTACTCGCCCATGCACCACTTGCTGCCGGGGGTGCAGTTGGGTTTGTAGCAGTATTGCAGTTTGGGTTCGCACAGTTCGCCCTTTGGACAGTCGTCGGACGACTTGCACGACTGCGACGGGCCGGGGCCCGCGTCGGTGACGGTCGTGCCACTGTCGGCAACGCCCCCGTCGACGGCAGACGCGTCGCCACCAGACAGGCCATCGGCGCCGCCCGTGGACACCGCTACCACCGCAACTTCGCCGTCGTTGCAACCCGCGATTGCGACAACCGCAGCGAGCGCAAACAGCGCAGTGCGCGCAAAGAGACGGACCGGGCGTGCGGTAGCGTTCATGGCGAATGTCCTCATGGTGGGCGGCCCTGCAATGCACACCCCACGGGCGATGCTAGCAAATGCCGGGGCGGTGAGGGTAGCGGGTTGCGGGCGCCCGAGTGTTGTCGCAGAAAGCCGCGGAGTCAGGGACAGAGTCAGGCGCAGAGTCAGGCGCAGAGTCAGGCACAGGCTCTGCGGCAAAGGCTAGAACGCCAGGATTGCGCAGGATCTCGGATCTTGCGATAGCCCTGGGACTGCCGCGCCGCCCCCTACCCGCCCAAGCCCCATCCGCGCTACCATCGCCGCCCCGCGCAGCACGCCGCGACCCGGAGCCCGATGAGCGCCGCCAACCAACTCCCCGCGCCCTTTGACGGCCTGGTCGATCTGGCCAGCGACGTGACCGGCGCGTTCGCGCTGTATGCCACGGACGACTACTTCGCGGAAAAAGAAAATCTGCTCAAGCCCGCGGCGCCGTTGTGGATTGCCGACAAGTACACCGACAAGGGCAAGTGGATGGACGGCTGGGAGAGCGCGCGCCGCCGCACCCCCGGCCACGACTGGTGCATCATCCGGCTGGGTCTGCCGGGGCGAATTCACGGCATCATTGCCGACACCACCCACTTCAAGGGCAATGCCCCGCAGCAGGTTGCGCTGGAAATCCTCGACGCCGACCCGCTTTTGCCGCTCGACGCGGTGCTCAACCACGCCAACTGGAAGGTCGTGCTGCCGCGCACCCCGGTCAAGCCCGATTTCGCCAACATCCTGGCCTTCGACACCCCAAGTGAGCGCGCGACCTACGTCAAACTGCGCATCTACCCCGATGGCGGCGTCGCGCGCTTGCGGGTGGCCGGCACGGTGGTGCCCGATCCGTTCACCTTTTGGCGGTCGGGGTCGCTTGATCTGGTGGCCATCGAGAATGGCGGCCGCGAAGTGGCGGTGAGCGACCAGTTTTTCGGCCCGCCCAGCAACCTGACCTTGCCGGGCCGCGGCGTCAACATGGGCGACGGCTGGGAGACCAAACGGCGCCGCACCAAGGGCTCGGACTGGTGCGTGCTGCAACTGGGCCGCCGCGGAGTCATCGACCGCGTGCAACTCGACACCCACTTTTTCAAGGGCAACGCGCCGCAAGCCGTGCGAATCCTGGCGGTGGATGCAACGGACCTGTCGGCGGACGCGCTGACGGCACTGTACCAGACCGACGAGGGGTGGCAGCCGCTGGTCGACTTGCACCCGCTGGTCCAGCACCGCCGTCACGAGTTGGATCCGATTGCGGCGGGGCCGGCGACCCATGTGCGCGTCCACATCTATCCGCACGGTGGCGTCAACCGCTTGCGGTTCTACGGCCGACCGCTGCCGACCGCGGCGGAGGGCAGGGCGCTGGCCGAACTGACCGCGACGGGCGCGTTTGGCTTGCTCAAGTCGGTGTGCGCATCCGATGCCTGGGCGCAAAAGGTGGTGGCGGCGGGGCCGTTTGACCGCGTGGATGCCCTGCTTGCGGCCGCGCAGCAGGCGTGGTTTGACCTGGGTGAGGCCGATTGGCTGCAGGCCTTTGCCGCGCATCCCCGCTTGGGGCAGGCCAGGCCAGCGGCCACGGCTTCTGCGCTGTCGTCGGCATGGTCCGAAGGCGAACAGGCCGGCATTGCCGCTGCCGAGGCGCAGACGCTGCAAGAGCTCGCGGAACTGAATGACCAGTACTTTGAGCGGTTCGGTTTCGTATTCTTGTTGTGCGCGACGGGCAAGTCCGCTGCCGAAACCCGCG
>CAXRHS010001129.1:0-4963 GCA_964230235.1 Myxococcota bacterium | reverse complement strand
CCGGATACTCGGGTTGCTTGTCGGCCGGCACCGTGTTGACGTAGGGCGACAGGACCAGGTACGGCAGCTTGACGCCGTCAACCTGCAGCGACTCGTGCAGTCGGCGCAACAGGAAGTGCGCGCGCTCCGCTCCGCTCGATGCCAGGATGGCCTCCAGCGATTCCAGCCATTCGCGGGTCTCGACCGGGTCCGGGTCGTGGCGCACCGACCACTGATGGGCGTCGATGCGGGCGTCAAAATGCACGGGGGCGGGAGGCGTCATGGGCGCAAGTCCTTGGGCTGTCGGCGAAAGTTACGTAACGGCGAGGGGCCGGCAATGCGGTCCACCTGGGTGGACGCTGAATTCAGGCTTGCCGCGCCAGAATCCACGCGGCGGTCTTGTCGGCAAGCCGACCAAACGCATCCACACCCATGTGCAGGTGTTCCTCGCGGGTGTCTTCGATCTTGTTGTGGCTGATGCCGAGCAGCGATTGGGTAAAGATCATGACGGTCGGGATGCCGCAGCGCGCCACTTCGGCGGCGTCGTGCAAGGGCCCCGAAGGCAGGCGGTGGCGGGTGCCGCTGGCCTCAAACACCGCCTGCTCGCACAAATCCAGCAACTCCGGGTGGAACGGAATCGGCTCAATGTCCCAGATGCGGCTCCACTGCACCGTGCAGCCCTCTTCGGCGGCGAAGCGCTCGCTGGCCTCTTTGGCCTCGCGGTACATCTGCGCCAGATTGCCGGTGTCGAGGTCGCGCTGATCGAGCGTGGTCTCGCAGCGCCCCACCACGGCAGTCACGATGCCGGGAAAGGTCTTGACGCTCCCCATGGTGCACACCGCGTCCGGGTGCTTGCCGGCGATGGTGCGGATTTCCAGGGCCAGCTTCGCGGCCGCCGCCAGCGCATCCTTGCGCAACGGCATCGGCGTCGCGCCCGAGTGCACGGCCTGGCCAAAAAAAGTGATGGCGTGGCGTTCGACGCCCTTGGTGCCGGTCACGATGCCGAGCGGCAGGTTCATCTGCTCCAATACCGGCCCTTGCTCGATGTGCAGTTCGATGTAGGCGGCGGCGTTTTTCTGGCCCTCGGTCGCCTCACCGGCGCGGCCGATGTCGACACCGCAGCGGCGCATCGCTGTTTCCAAGGTCACGCCCTCTTTGTCCGTGCGAACCCGGTCGGCTTCGATGCTGTGGTTGCCCGCAAACGCCGCGGAGCCGAGCAGGCTGCGCCCAAAGCGCGCGCCCTCTTCGTCGGCCCAGTCGATGAGCTTGACCGTCACCGGTGGCGTGCCCATGGCCGCGAAATGGCGCAGGACTTCGATGCCGGCGACCACGCCCAGGCAGCCGTCGAGCCAGCCGCCACCCGGCACGCAGTCGAGGTGGCTGCCCATCAACAAGCTTTGCTCGGTCGCGCCGGGCAGCACGGCCCAGATGTTGCCGGCGGCGTCTTCGCTGACTTGGACGCCTGGGATTGCGCCGACTTTGCCCTTGAACCACGCGCGGGCCTGCAGCCAGGTGTCGGTCCAGGCGACGCGCCACGCTCCGCGGTCGTTGGCCGTCAGCGCGCGCAGCTCTTTGAGGTCGTCGATGGTGCGTTGCGGGTTGATCATGGCGGGCGTCGCAGGGCCGCGTCGGCGCGGCGGGAGGGCAGGGTAGCGCGGGTAGGCGGGCGCGGGAAGGGGGCGGCCGACTTGCGATCGTGCCGACCCGAAATCCACCTGTAATGTCAATGGTCTGAACAAAGCCCCCCACTGTTCCAGGCCGGGCACCCAGGGTTGCGAGCCGGGCCGCTCGTCCACGGCCAAGGTAGAATGCGACGATCGTCGGCGTCAAGAATCACGCAATGCTTATAGGGTTCTGAACAAAGCCCCCCTTTGGATCGGGTGCCTTTTGCCGGGCGCAGACCTGCGATACCATCGCGGCCACGGCCCCGCGCCGCTTTGAGGCCTTCGTGAGAGCTACTGCCCTTTCCTTAGCCGCCACTGCGCTGACCGCATGTGCATTGACCGAGCCGGCACCCACTGAAGAGACGCCAGAGCAGGAGGCGTGCGAACACCTGGGCGGCACGACGGCCACTGCGGTCGCGGCCGTGGATGACAAGGCCACGGGCCTGGCGCCCGAAGTCAGCAAGTCGCACACCAAGTTTGCGGTGGCCTTGCCCGCCGACCCGAGCGGTACCTACGCTGGCTCCGTGCGCTTTCTGGCGCCGGCCAAGGGCCAGTATCTGGTGGTTGCCGACACGGCGGTGCCGATGCAGCTTTTCGACTCTGCCGGCAAGGCGCTGGAACCGGTGGCGGGCGCAACCAAGGCCAACTGCCCGGCAGTCGCGGCGCAGGCGGTGTACGCGCTGGAGGTGGCGACCTATCGCCTGAAGTTGGGGCCGACGAGCAAGGCTTCCGTGGGGCTGCTCTTCGAGGCCAAATAGCCGATGGCCCAGGGTCCATTGTGGGTGATGGTCGCTGGCCCGTATTCGTCGAACCGTGCCGACGCCGCGACCCGCGCGGCCAACTTGCGGGTGCTCAACGAAGCCGCGCTCGCCGTTTGGGCGCTGGGCCATGTGTCGATCATCGGCGTCAACCTGGCTTTGCCAATGGCAGAGGCCGCCGGCGATGAGGGAGCTTACGCCCGGCTGGTGATGCCGTTGTCGCTGGCGCTGGTCGCGCGCTGCGACGGTTGTTTGCGCATCGGCGGGGCGAGCAAGGGCGCGGACGACGAAGTCGCGCGGTTCACGGCGCTAGGGCGGCCGGTTTGGCTTTCGGTGGGAGAGGTTCCTCGTCTGAGCCATTGATCCCCGGCCACGGTCGTCAAGCTGTTTTCGCACGCGATTGCCCTGGGAATTGTAGCCGTGTTAGGCTCACTTGCTCTCGCCAAGATCAACACGGGCGGCATGGGGGCGAAAATGGCGTTGCACCAATGGCAGCCGCTCGTCAGCGACGGAAGCGTGCTGGCGCTCAAGTATTCCTTCGGTTTCGGGTTGGCCAACACGCTGGCGGCCAAAATGGACGACGGCTCCTGGCTGGCCATTAGTCCTGCGGTTGGCATCGCGGATGCAGCCCTGGAAACGCTGGCTTCGCAGGGCGGTGTCTCTGCCCTCATCGCCCCGAACGGCTCCCACCACATGGGCCAGGCACCGTGGCGCAAGCGCTTTCCCAACGCGGTAAGCTACGCCGCCCAGGGCGCCTTGGCGCGGCTCGCGAGCAAGTCGCCCGGTGTCGCGTACCAACCGATTGACGAGTTGCAGCGCAAAGTCGGCGATCGCATTGCGTTCGTCGAGCCGGCCGGCATGAAGGCGCCCGACCTGGTGGTTCGCATCGGCGGCGCAGCGGGCACCGTATGGTTTGGCGGCGACCTGATTTCAAACACGTCTGCCGCCGACATGAGCTTGCTCGCGCGCATCGGCTTCAGCTTGATGGGCGGCGGACCGGGCTATCGCTTCAATTCGGTGCCGAGCATGGTCTACCTCAAAGACAAGGCAGCCTGGAAGGCGGACGTGCGCGCGCGCATGGCCGAGCACCCGCCGGTCGCCGTCCTGCCCGCTCATGGCGATGCGGTCACGGCAGACGCCGCCGCGCTGACGCAGGCGATTCTGGCCTGATGCCGCCAGAAGCCGGCGAAGCGCCGCAGAATCTGGCGCCCATCCTGCGGTCGGCGTCGTTTCGTTGAAGGGCCTCCATTGTCGACTGCCCCAGCGCGGTCATGTGTGCCGCCTGGGCGACACTTTGGGAAGAGCAGGGCGCAGCGTCGGCCGGCTTCGGCGGGTTTCTCTGCGCGTTGCCGCGTAGGCCCGGCAATCAAAGCGCTTTGTCAGTCAATGGGTTGGCGTGTCGGAGCGCGGCGGTCACGCAACAGTTGGCGGCCGGTACTCCGGCACTGTCGCGCCCCTTGCCCCGCGCCCCGAGCCGGCCTAACTTGGCGCTCCTTCCGCCAACCCTGAGGATTCATGGCCGCCAATCCCGAACCCAACAAGATCATCTACAGCATGATCGGCGTCGGCAAGTATTTCGACAAGAAGCCGATCCTCAAGGACATCTACCTGTCCTACTTCTACGGTGCCAAGATCGGCGTGCTGGGCCTGAACGGGTCGGGCAAAAGCTCGCTGCTCAAGATCCTGGCCGGCGTGGACAAGGACTTTGTGGGCCAGACCACCATCTCGCCCGGCTACAGCATCGGCTACCTGCCGCAAGAGCCGCAGCTTGCGGCCGACGCGACCGTGCGCTCCATCGTCGAGCAAGGCGTGCAGGCCACGGTCGACTTGATGCGCGAATTTGAGCAGGTCAGCGAAAAGATTGGCGAAGTCACCGACGACGACGAGATGATGCAGCTGGTCGAGCGGCAGGGTGAGTTGCAAGAGAAGCTCGATGCCGCCGACGCGTGGGACCTCGATGCGCGCTTGGACATGGCGATGGACGCCTTGCGCTGTCCGCCCGGAGACACCCTGTGCGGTGTTCTTTCCGGCGGCGAGAAGCGCCGCGTTGCGCTGTGTCGCCTGCTGCTGCAGAGCCCCGACATCCTGCTGCTCGACGAGCCGACCAACCACCTGGACGCCGAGTCCGTCGCGTGGCTCGAACAGCACCTGCAGCGCTATGCGGGCACGGTCATCGCCGTCACCCACGACCGCTCCTTCTTGGACAACGTGGCCGGCTGGATTTTAGAGCTCGCCCGCGGCCAGGGCAGCCCGTGGAAAGGCACCTACTCGTCGTGGCTGGACCAGAAGCAGGCGCGCCTTGCGACCGAGGAAAAGCAGGAGAGCGAACGCCAGAAGACCTTGCAGCGCGAGTTGGAGTGGATTCGCATGTCGCCCAAAGGTCGGCACGCCAAGGGCAAGGCGCGCATCGCGTCCTACGAGCGGATGCTGACGCAGGAATCCGAGAAGCGCGGCGCAGAACTCGAAATCTACATTCCGCCGGGGCCGCGGCTGGGCGATGTGGTCATCGAAGCCAACGGCGTGCGCAAGGCCTTTGGCGACAAGATCCTGTTTGACGACCTG
>CAXRHS010001128.1:0-5385 GCA_964230235.1 Myxococcota bacterium | reverse complement strand
AGCTGAACACCATGTGGCAGTCGATGCCGCTCGTTGACCTGGCGGCCTACGTGCAGTGGTTGGCTGTCCGCGACCTGGCCCCTTTTGCCGGACCAGCAACAGCGCGGCTCGCCGATGAGTGGCACCAGGCAAATGTGGGTGGCGCTGCGCCGACGCGGGCCGATCGGTGCCTCGGCGCCACGTTGGAGGCACATGGGCCCGCCCTACTCGCGGCCTGGCTCGCTCACCGCGCCGGCACTGCATGGCATCGCGACACCACGGCCGTGTGGTCGGCAGTCCGCAGCGCGGTAACTGACTCCGTAACAGCGAATCCGTGGCTCGACTCGCCAACTAGAACGGCGGCGCTCGGCAAACTCAGCCAGGCGATTCTGGCCCCTATGCTGCCTCCGCAATGGCAGGTCGAGCGCTCGACCAGCTTAGTGGCGACAATGTGGTCGGTCCGCCAACAGCGGTTTGCGCGGGAACTCGCCCAGGTAGGCCGCCAGCCCCACGTCGGCCGCGCCGAACTTCTCACCGGCGAGGTCGGCTCGTATTTCGATCCGCAGCGCAATGCGGTGTTTGTTGCGCCAGCAGTCCTACAGCGTCCCGTGTGGCCCAACAACGCAAGTCTGGCCGTGCAGTATGGTGGCTTTGGCGCCCTGGTCGGCCATGAACTCATCCACGCTGTCGATCGCGAAGGGGGCTACTTCAATGCCAACGGCTCACTGGCGCCATGGTGGTCAGCGGCGACGGCAGCGGGTCTGGCCTCGGCGGCCACCTGTTTGACGGCCCAGATGTCGGCGCATGCTGCTGTCGCGCCCGAAAGCCCGACGCCGAATCCCACGATTGCCGAACTGGCTGCCGACCTGGGCGGCGTGCGCGCCGCTCACCTTGCCTACCGGCGCGCAATCGCACAAGCGGCTGATCTGGCTGCGGCGGACCGCGCATTTTTCGTGGCATACGCGCAAGCGTGGTGTGCGGCTGTGCCGGCAGATGCAGAACGAGAAATGATGCTGCGGGGCCCACATCCGCCACCCCGGTTGAGAGTCCAGGCGACCGTCCGAAACCTGACCGCCTTTGCGACCGCGTTTGGTTGCAAGGCCGGAATGCCGATGGCTCCCAAAGTAACGTGCGCGATATGGTGAGTTCCATGAACAAGTTCCTTGCCTTCTTGGCTTGCCTGCAATTTGCGCTGGCGTGTAAGGATCCCGCAGGCACGCCGACCCCAGATGTCGCCGTCGAGGTCGGAGACGCCGTTGCGAACGACGCGCCCGCAATCGACACGGCTGCATCCGATAGTCCAAACAAGACGGCGTGTGAATTTCAGTGGTTTCAGGAAAAGGCGCCCGTCGACGTGACACGCACCAAGTTTGCGCTCGGCCTGTTTCACTACAACATCGAATACGTCATTGGCGGGTTGGAGTACACGCGGCCAGACGGCACCAAGCTGCTGTTTTTGAACAAGCCCGCCAACCAGGGCTGGAACGACGAAAAGACCCAGGACTACATCATCGACCAGACGCTGCGGCCGATCTTGGAGGTTTTCGAGCGCCATCCGACCTGGGGTGTCGACATCGAACTGCAGTCGATGGCGATCGAGGTGATGGCACAACGGCACCCCAAGACGCTGGCGCTGCTCAAGAAGCTCGTCGACAACGGCCAGGTCGAGCTCGTCAGCTTCCATTGGGCGGCGCAGTTTTTTCTGGCCTTTCCGCGCGAAGACCTGCAGCGCAGCCTGGATTTAACCAAGCAAATCATGGCAAACGCCTGTCTGCCGCTCGGGCAGGTGGTGTTCAATCAGGAAGGGCAGGCCGGCGAAGGTCGTCAATCGGTGCTGGTCGAAGGCGGCTGGAAGGTGGGCGTGTTTCCCAAGAATCTCTGGAAATATCAGCACAAAGACGACGACAACAAGTGGTGGCCGCTGTATTCAAGCGAAGGCGGCCACCTGCTTGTTGGCCCGGGTGGCGTGGACCCGGCGGCCGGCGTGCAGGTCGCGTGGCATTTCTTTGACGACGGCGAGCTGAGGGCGGTGCCCAAGACCGCGGTCGGGCCACTGAACCCGTATTTTGCCCCGGATGCACCGGTGGATCCGGCGCGGGTCAAGGAATACGAGGACCAGCTGACCGCGCTGGAAAAGGACGGTTGGTTCATGACGCGCATCGGCGACTATGTCCGCCACCTGCAGGCCAAGGGCATTGCGGCCAAGCCGGCGCCGCCCTTGCTAGATGGCACGTGGCAGGCGCCGTCGACCAACAGCGTGCACAAGTGGATGGGTTCTTCCGGCATTCTCGCGCCCGGCGTCGAGGCGGACAACGTGGTGCGAACGGGCAACATGGTTGCGCGCGCCCAAGTCGTGGCGTTGCAGCGCGCCGTCGATGCCATCGGCAAAGACCATCCGGCCAAGGTCAAAGCCTGGCGCGGCCAACTCGATCAGCTCTGGCGCAAGCTGTGGCGCGTTCAGGTCAGCGACTGCTCTGGCATCAACCCGTGGCCTGGCGAAATCTGGTTTGGAATTGACGGCAACGCCGCCATCGCCAAAGACAGCGAGGCGCTTCGAAAGGACATTCTTGCCGCGGTCGGCGAGCCTCACGCCATGGTCGACCTGCAGTCTGGCGCGGTCGCTTTCGGCAAGGTCGGCGCTCCGGCCGCGGTCGCCGAGAAGCCCGCGGATCCACCATTTGCCGTGACCGTCACCGCCGATCGCAAGACCACGGTTTCGTGGACCGCGCGCGACACGCCGAACCACTACGGCTTGACCGTGCAGATGGCCGCGGCCGACCCCGAGAGCTTCTACAACAGCGTCACGCTTCGATTTCCACGCTTCTCCGAGACCATCGAGTACAGTCCCGGCTTGCTTGAGCAGCAACTGCGGACCGTGCCACTGAGCGCGCTGCAGATGTCGTCCGGCGAGGTCTATCTGCCGCTGCCCAATGGCATCATTGGTCTGGGCGACGGCTGGTACGCCATCAAGGTCACCACGGCGGTGCACCTGGCCGTGCGCGTACCTGAGACAGATAAAGCCTTTGAGTTCACAGACCTGACAGCGCCGGTTGGCGCACACCAGTGGCAGTTCTTGGTCGTCAAAGCGTCAGCCAAAGACGCGCTCGCGCTCGCCAATCGCACCAACGTGGCGCCTGTCGTCTACTGGTAGGCCCGTCGCTACGGGTCGCCCTCGCAATAGCCCTTCCACACGGGGGTAATCCACGCCTTGTCTTCGGCGTGCACGCCGTACAGGTCATCCACCGCCAATTCGACCCGTACTTTCATGTTGCGAATTACACAGGGCTCTTTGACGAAAGCTGGCAAACCCGCGTACACGAGCCAGTCGTTCTCCCACTTGAGCGTGCCGGTCATCTCAACCGTGCCCGGTTTGACGATCTGGTCGCCGGTTGGCGTCTCCAAGTACATCGTCACGATGATTCTCGCCTTCTTCGGGTGCAAGTTGGCCGTGCGTGCGCTGACCCAGATGTGCTGACCGCCCTGCGGACCCTTGAGAATCTCGGGCTTGTCCGTGCCGCTCGACCAGTCCAGCCAGCCTTTGCCTTCCGGATTGGCTCCGCCCACTTTGGTCAGCGGCTTGGTGGGGCCGGCATCTGCCGCTTTGGTTTCCGCACCGGGGTTGTCACTGTCCGCCGCAGCGTCCGCCAGTGCGTCGACGCCGGTCGAGCCACTGCCGCACGCCGACGCCGCGCCGATGCTCAAGACGACAGTCAACACCGTGCCGAACACGCGAGGCGCTCTCACATACACCCTGGGTCGCCGCCTTTCGTACCGCACGTCGACCGCGGCAATTGTACGTGGTGCCGAATCGGCCGCAAGGCGGAAGCGGCGAGTCGACGGGCCCAGGCCGCGTTCGCGCGCCGGGCAGGCCCGGAACTGCCCGCTCTGAGGGCGGCGCGCAGAAATCAGTAGTCAGAACATGCATCTGAATGATCGGGGGGTGCGTGTTGATCAAGCATCACCGTTGTGGATCAGGCGTGTTCCGGCCGGCAGCGGGCGATGCGACCTTCGCCAGAAAGCCTTTTCTGAACAAGTATCTGAACAGAAGGGGGGATCGGATCAGGTCAGCTGGGATCGGTTCAGGGAGACGAAGTGCAGAAATGAACGCGGCGTATTGCCGGCGCGGCGCGTGTTTGCCAAACTGCCCGGTTGCGGCGCGTCCTACGCGCGCTCCGAGGTTCCCCGTGAAACACACCGTCGCCGCGTGGAAAGCGCCAGCCGTCGCGGTTGCGGCCGTTCTCGGCTGGGCGTGCAGCGACGACGGTTCGGTCGGCTCTGGCGGGGGCAGCGCGACAGGCGGTGCCGACGCGGTTAGCGACTTCGGCGGTGCCGTCGGTGGCGGGCTGACCGACCTCGGCCAACTCGACACCAGCAAGGCGAACGCGGGCGGCGGAATCAAAGACGTGCCGCTCGATCTCACCGTGGGGCCGGACGATTTCGGCAAGCCGTGCGCCGAAAACAAAGACTGCCAGAGCGGATTTTGCGTGCAATCGCCCGAAGGCAAGGTCTGCAGCAAAGAGTGCCAAACGACCTGCGATCCGGGGTGGAAGTGCAGCCAGGTCCCCGCCGGAAAGGACACGACGTTCATTTGCGTGCCCAAGTACCTGCACTTGTGCAAGCCTTGCGACGTCTCGGCCCAGTGCAACGACGAGGGCGAAACCGCGAACAAATGCGTGCCGGCCGATAGCGGCGGTTCATTCTGCGGGGCGGCCTGCAAGGCCGACGGTGCCGACTGCCCCGACGGCTACACCTGCTCGCAGGTCGTCGATCCCGACACGGGCAAGGCCGGGCACCAGTGCACCCCGACCGCCAAGAAGTGCACATGCTCGGCGATCGCACGCGCAGAGAAGGCCTCGACGACTTGCTCTACCAAGAACGCGTTTGGCACCTGCAGCGGCACCCGCACCTGCGGCCCGGCCGGCCTCAGCCCCTGCGACGCGCCGACGCCAAAAGCCGAGACCTGCAACGGCGCAGACGACAACTGCGACGGCACCACCGATGAGCTTTCTGGTTCGACCAAGTGCAAGAACACCAACGAGTTCGGTACGTGCGATGGCGGCGTCGAGGTGTGCAAGGAGGGCGCCGTCGCGTGTTCGGCCAAGACGCCAAAGCCCGAGGATTGCAACGGCCAGGACGACGATTGCGACGGCAAGACTGACGAGGGCCTGTGCGACGACGGCAACCCGTGCACGATCGACGCCTGCAACACGGACGGATCGTGCAAGAACACCGTGCCGCCAGGCGCAGGTTGCGAGGACGGCGACGCGTGCACCGCCAGCGACAAATGCATCGACGGCAAGTGCGTCGGCGGCGGCAAACTCGATTGCGATGACAACAATCCCTGCACCAACGACAGTTGCGACGTGGCGACGGGCTGCGTCAAAGAGAACATCGCCGCCAACAAAC
>CAXRHS010001127.1:0-15464 GCA_964230235.1 Myxococcota bacterium | reverse complement strand
CGCATGGCCGGGCCGGCGGCGGCGTGGGTTCGACGGCCACGGCAGCGACCGGCACCGCGCTGCTCTCGGGCCGCGCGCGCCGCGGCGCCTTGGCTGCGGCCACATCGGGCTCCGCCGGCGCCATCTGCTGCACTTCGCGGTAGATCTCCTGGTAGTCCACCCGCGCTCCGCGCTTGGCTGAGGCCGCTTCCAGGGTCAAGCGGGTTTCTTCGCGCTTGACCAGCGTGTTGCGCACGAGGTCCAGTTCTTGGTGCACCCGTGTCATCTTAGCGCTGTCGCTGCGCACCGCCCCGCTCTCCAGCGGGGCCTCTTCCAGACACTCGACCAGCACTTGGGTTGCCGGCATGCCTTCGACGCCGATGACCTCGATGGTCAAGTGGTACTGCTTTTCCAGGCCAGCCAGCTCTGAGCGGCGCGAATTGAGCAGGTAGCGCGCACTTTGCGCCGGCACCGTCGCGATGACATAGCGGATTCGGCGCTGGGCGACGGCTTCGTAGATCCGGCGCAGCACCGCCAGCGCAACCGACTCGAACGCGCGGATGCGCCCGGTGCCCGAGCAGTGCGGGCAACTGTCAAAAGTGCCCTTGTTCACGCTCGACTTGATGCGCTGGCGACTCATCTCCAGCAGGCCAAACTCGCTGATGTGGCCGATCTTGGTGCGCGCCTTGTCGTTCTTGAAGGCGTCTTTGAGTGCCGTCTCGACTTCGCGCACGTATTTCTTTTCGCGCATGTCGATAAAGTCGATGACCACCAGGCCGCCCATGTCGCGCAGCATCAGCTGGTGGGCAATCTCCAGCGCCGCTTCCATGTTGGTGGCGCGCGCCGTCTCTTCGATGTCTTTCTCTTTGACTCGACCCGAGTTGACGTCGATGGCCACCATCGCCTCGGTCTGGTCGATGACGATCGATCCGCCGGACGGAAGAAAGACCTGGCGCGCGAACACGTCTTCGACCCGACCCTCGATCCCGTAGCGCGCAAACATCGGCACGTCACCAGCGTAGCGGTGGACGTGGGCCAGACTGCGCGGCATCAGCACGCCCAGGAACTCCTGCACTTCGCGCAGCGTCTCGTCGTCGTCGATGATGATTTCTTCAATGTCCTTGGTGAAGTAGTCGCGCACGAAGCGCACCGCCAGGCTGCGTTCCGCGTACAGCAGCGTCGGGCCCTTGCACTCGTCGTAGCGCTTGCAGATGTGTTCCCACTGGCGGGTCAAGTACAGCAGGTCCTTGGCCAGCTCGGTTTCGGTGGCGGTTTCGCCCGCGGTGCGCACGATCAGCCCGAAGCCGTCGGGCACTTTCATGGTCTCGGTCAGCTTCTTGATGCGGTCGCGCGCCTCGTCGGACAGCTTGCGCGACACCCCGGCCTTGTCCTGGTCGCTTTCGGGAATCAGCACCAGGTAGCGGCCCGGCAGCGAAATGAAGGTCGACAGCGTCGCGCCCTTTTGACCGATTTCGTCGCGGCTGACCTGGACCAGCAGGTCCTGGCGGCCGCGAATCAGGTCCTGGATCGGGGCGCGCTTGTCGCCATTGCCGTTGCGCAGCTTGGGATGGATCTCGCCCACCGGCAAGAAGCCCTGTTTGTCATTGCCAAAATCGACGAACGCCGATTGCAGCGACGGTTCGACCCGCGCCACCACCGAGCGGTAGATGTTGCCTTTGCAGGTGTTGCGGTTGTTCGGTTCGATCTCGAGGTGGACGAGTTGGCCGTCTTGCACCACGGCCGCGCGCGACTCGTCGCGGTCTACGCTGATAAGCATTCGCTTGGTCATCCGGGGCTCCTGGGCGGCACAAGGCCACCCGTGCCGTGCGCAAGGCACGGCTGCAAAGCCGACGGCAGAATGCTGGAACCCCGAAAGACCGCGCTAGCGGACCGGCCACGCGGTTGAGCGCGCGGGCGCGCCGGCTGCGGCATTGGGTCGCCCTGGCGGGGCGGCCGCGGCGCGCGCGGTGGCAGGCAAGGTCCGTGGCGACCCCAGGCGATGCGTGGGTGTGCGGCGCGGGCAAACGGCCAGCGTCGACGCCGAGCGAACCGGGCGTGCCAGGGCGACTGGGTTGGGGGGCGGCGATGCGTCGGTTCGGTCCTGGGTTGCCTGCCTGGTCGCCGTCTCAAGCGCTGCACCTGGAGCGGTGCGCGGCGATCGCCCGGATCGGGGCGCGGCATGCACCGGCATGGTGACAGCGGAGGCGGGGGGCAGGACTGCGGGGGCCGAAACCAGCATCGGGTTCCAGGGTCGCCCGACCGGGTGCCGGTCCGCGCGGTTCGTTCCGGGCAGGCTCAGTTCCTGCGCGACGGCAACGATGGCGCGACGGCGGCGGCGGGCGACCAATTCCGGGTCGGAGAGGGGGCGAGGCAGCGTCGCGCCGCGCACAAGCCGGTCCGTCCGGGTGGGCGCGCGACAACCTCACGAAACGGCGCGGGAACGCCGACCTGCGCTGGCGCTGGCTCCTAGCCGAGCGCGCCGCAAAGCCGCCCTAGGGTAGTGGCAAAGGCAGCAAAAGTCAAGGCAATCAGGCGACGTCGCCAAACCCAAAAACCGTACTCATTTCACGGTCTTTTTGGAACACGCCCTCTTGATTGCGGTTCTTTGGATTGGCAGTGTTGCCTTCGATGGTGGTGATGGTGCCGTCGGCGTTGACGGCCTTGACGATGCCGACGTGGTCGGGGACCTTGTCGTAGTCCCAATCGAAGAACACCAGATCGCCCGGCTGCGGGTCGTTGCGGCCTTTCCAGCGGCCCTGCTTCTTGAGCTGCTGGACAAAGGTGGGGCAGTACGGGCTGTTGGTCGACTTGCCGGCGCGGGTGTACACCCACGACACAAAGTCGGCGCACCACGGCTCCGGCCCGCGGCCGAACGCTTGCTGGTACTTGAGCGCGCCGCCGCGGTTCTCGCCTTTCTCGACCGTGCCGACCTGCGATTCGGCCACCCGCAGGATCTCCTGGCGCAGCGCCGCTTCGTCTTTTGGATTGGCTGGCGGCTTGCGGCCTGGTCGCTGGCCGGGCACTTGCGGGTTTTGCGGATTCTGGGTGTTGTGACCCGGGCCGCGGTCGCGCGCCGGCGTGCCGTACTGCGAGGCGTCGAGGTCGCTGCCCGAGCGCTCCCGCAGCGCAGCCCACGTGTTGGGTCCGACAATGCCATCGGTTTGCAGCCCGCGCTTCTCTTGGAACTGCACCACCGCGCGGTGGGTCGCCGGGCCAAACATGCCGTCCACCTGACCCGGGGCCAGGCCGACTTTTTTGAGCAGGGTCTGGCACATGCGCACTTCGGCGCCCTCTGATCCCCGGCGGATGGTCTTGGGCAGGTGGGCGGCGCCGGGCGCGACACGGGCCTGGGCTGCCGCGCCGCCGCGTGGCTGGGCCCGCTGGCCTTGTTGGCCCTGCTGGCCGCCGCCGCGCTGGTTCTGGCCTTGCTGGCCGCCGCGCGGTTGGCCCTGCTGGCCTTGCTGGGTGGTCTGGGCTTGCGGGGCTGGCCTGGCGGCGGTGCTCCCGGCCGCGCGCTGGCGGCACCGCGCAGGTATAGCCGGCCGTGGATTGGCCGACAATGAACCCTTGCGCGCGCGCGCCGCCATCTGGGGTCAGGGCGCCCCATCGCAGGCGCCAAAGCCCAGGGCTTGCTGCCGGATCGCGCTGGCGATAGCCTGCGGCGCGCCGGGGCCGCTCAAACGCACACCTTGGCGGGGAAGGGGCTGTGGCGGTTTGGAAAGGGCCAGCTTTTGTCGTCGTCGCCGCCGCGTGCGTCGGGGTCTGCATGCCCCTGGCCACTGCCACCCCGTGGATCGATGACAGCCACCCATGGCGCGAACCGGCCGACCGCAAAGTCGATTTTGTCAATCTTGACCTGGCGGTTGCACCCGACCTGACCAAAGGCACCGTTGCCGGCACCGCGGTCTACCAGCTGCGCCGACTGCACGCCACGCCGCACCTGTTGCTCGACGCCGTGTCGATCAACGTCGAAGAAGTGGCGTGGCTGGAAGGAGCCAAGGCGACTCCGGCGAGCTGGCGCTCGCTTGGCCAGCAACTGGCCATCGATTGGCCGACAGCAGCGTTGGGTCCGCTGACGCTGCGCCTGCGTTGGAACTGTGCGCCAAGAATGGGGTTCTACTTCGTGCGGCCGGACGCGGACGCCCCGCAGCGGCCCGTGCACGCCTGGACCCAAGGTGAGACGGAAGAAGTGCGCCACTGGCTACCGGCGCCCGATGACCCCGACGAGCGCCTGAGCTGGCAGGTCGCCGTCGCGGCAGCGCCGGGACAGGTGGCGCTTTCCAATGGCGACCCGCTGCCAAACGGCGAGGTGCAGGGCAAGCCTGCCGCGCGTTTCGCCTCCAAGCCGCCGCTGCCGCTGTACCTGCTGACGGTGGCGGTGGGGCCGTTCGTGGCGATTGATCACGGCCACAAAAGCCTGCCGGTCGTGACCTGGGCGCTGCCCGCCGAGGCCGACAACGCGCGGCGGGCCTACGCCAAACTGCCGAAAATGGTGGACGTCTTGGGCCAAAGGCTGGGCGTGCCGTACCCGTTTGGTCGCTACGGTCAGGTGGTGGTCCACGAATTCCACTGGGGCGGCATGGAAAACGCCAGCCTGACCACGCTGACCCACCGCGCGGTGCCCGACGCCCGCGGCGAAATCGACCACCCGGCCGAGGGCCTGCTGGCGCACGAATTGGGCCACCAGTGGTTTGGCGACCTGGTGACCTGCCGCTCGTGGGCCGATATCTGGCTCAACGAAGGCTGGGCCAGCTACGCCGACGCCTTGTGGGACGAGGCCGAACACGGCCGCGACCGCTATGACGAGGCCCTGGCGGGTATGCGCGCTGGCTACCTGGACGAAGCCGGCGGCTACCAGCGGCCGCTGGTCAGCGATCGGATGCCGGATCCGGACGCGCTTTTCGACCGCCACACCTACAACAAGGGCGCCTGGATCGCCCACATGTTGCGCCGAAAGCTCGGCGACGAGGTGTTTTTCGCGGGCGTCAAACAGTACCTGTCCGAGCACCGCTTCGCTTCGGTCGAGACCGATGACTTGCGGCGGGCCATGCAGGCAGTCTCGGGGCACAGCCTGCGCGGCTTCTTTCGGCGCTGGGTCCATCAAGCTGGCCACCCGGTCCTACAGGTCGACCTCAAGTGGGAAGATGCCGCGCGCCAGCTGCGCGTGGTGCTGCAACAGACCCAAAAGACTGAGCGGGCGCTGCCGCCCTTTGCGCTGGAACTGGAACTGGCGCTGTATGCAAAGCCCGGCGCCAAGCCCCAATTGCACAAGCTGGCGCTCGACGCGGCCCGGCGCGAACACACCCTGGCCGTGGCCGAGCGACCGGCCTGGATCGAGGTAGACCCGCAAAGCGCGATTCTGGCGGACTGCAAAGTCGAAGCCCCGGTTGGCGATCTGGCGGCGACGGTTGCGCACAGTGGCCATGCCGACGTGCGCCTGCGCGCGCTGGTCGACCTGGGTCGCAACCTGCACGACCCGGTTGCGCTGCAAGCCGTGCAGGGGGCCGCGGCGCGCGACTCGGCCCGCCACGTGCGCGCCAAAGCGACAGAACTACTTGGCCGCGCGGTGCGCGACAAAGTGCTTGCGCCGCTGCTGGATGTGCTCGGCCGCGACAAAGAGCCAATGGTGCGGCGGGCGGCACTGCGCAGCCTGGGCAACCTGGTGGCGGCTGCCGCGTGGGACAAGGTTGCCGCGACGGCCCGCGGCGACCCGAGCGACGAGACCCGTGCGGCCGGTCTGCGGGCGCTGGTCGCCATCGACCGCGACCGCGCGCGCGACGACCTGCTGTTTGCGCTTGCGCAGGCCTCCTACCACGAGACGGTGCAGGGGGCGGCGCTGCAGGGGCTGGCGCGCATTGCCGACGGGCGCGACTGGCCAGCCGTGTCGACTGCGCTGTTGCCGGGTCGCAGCAAGCACTTGCGCGAAGCGGCGGCCCTGGCGGTGGCCGAATTCGGCGCGCGCGACAAGGAGCGCCGCGAAGACGCCCGCCTGGCGCTGGAGGCCCAGTTGCACGACAGTTCGGCGCGCACCCGCCGGGCGGTTGCGGACGCCTTGGGCGTATTGGACCAGCCGCGTTCGCGCGGGGCTTTGCTGGCGGCCGCGGCGCGGGAGCCGCTCGACAAACAACGCGACCACTTTCGCACCACCGCCGACCGCTTGGGTCAACAAGGCCCGTGGCAAGAGCGGTTGCAGCGCCTGGAAGCGGAAGTCCAACAGCTGCGGCGCGATCTGGACCGCGACAAGAAATAGGCGATGCGCACCCCGGCTCTGGCGCTGTGGGCGGTCTGGCTGGTCGCCTGCCAACCGGCGCGCGATCCCGACCAGTTCGTGGTGGCGGTCGACGCCCCCGTCAAGGATCTGGATCCGCGGCTGGCGGTCGATGGCCCGTCGGCGCGGCTGAGCCGGCTGGTGTTTCGCGGTCTGACCCAGGTGGACGAACACGGTACGCCGGCTCTGGATCTGGCTGCCGAGTTGACGCTGGTTACCCCAGTGCTGGCACTGGTGCGTTTGCGCGGCGATGCGCGCTTCCACGATGGCCAACCGGTGACGGCCGCCGACGTGGCCTATACCTACCAGACGGTGATGGATCCCGCGTTTGGCACGCCGATCACCGGTGAGTTCCGCAAGCGCTTCAGGGCGGTCACCGCCGACGCCGCCGATCCGCTGCGGGTGCACATGCAGCTGCAAAAACCGCTGGCGACCTTGTGGACTGATCTCGTGCTCGGCATTGCCCCGGCTCACCTGCTGCGCCAGCAGCCGCGCGGCCGGTTTGCCGGTCCCGTCGTCGGCAGTGGTCCGTGGCGGGTCGTTGGCGTCGATCGCGGCGAGCGCGTCCTGGTTGAACGGATCGACGCTGCCGCGCCGGGTCCGCGCCGCCTGCTGTTTGCCGCGATCGCCGACGAGGGCGCGCGGGCGCTGTCGGTGCTGGGCGGTGGCGCCGATGTGGCGTGGGGCGGACTTTCGCCGGCGGTGCTGCAAGGCGCAGCGCACGGCGGGCGTGCGCAGGTGGTGCGCGGCGACGGCATCGCCTTGACCTACTTGGGCTTGAACTTGCGGCTGCCGCCCTTGCACCTCGCCGAGGTGCGCACCGCGCTGGCGCTGGCGATCGACCGGCAGACGCTGGTGACCACCGTCCAGGGCGGTCGCGCCCGCCTGGCTGACGGCCTGTTTGCCCCCGGCCACTGGGCGCGCACCGCCTTGCCGCAGACGCCGTTCGATCCGCCGCAGGCCATGGCCTTGCTGGACCGCGCCGGCCTGCGCCCCAATGCCGACGGCGTGCGCTTGCAGGTCGAGATCAAGGTCTCGACCAGCCGCCAGCGTCGCCAGCTGGCGCGGGCGCTGGCCGACCAGTGGCGCGCCATCGGTATCGACGCCCACGTCCGACCGCTGGAACTGGCGACGTTTCTGGCCGACGTGCGCGCGGGCCGCTTCGAGGTGTTCGTGCTGCAGTTACCCGAGCCCTTTGAGCCCGATCAGCTGACCTGGATGCTGCATGGCGACAATGCGGCGGTCAAAGCCGCCGATCCGGCGTCTGCCAGCCCATATGCGCGCTTGGAGCGGCGCGGGGTTTCCGCCGCCGCCTGGGATGACACAGCGGCAGCGGCCGATCCGGCGTGCGCCGCGTGGTCCCGCGACAAGCGCCGCGACAGTCTGCGCGCGTTTGCGCTTGCGGCGGTGCGCGGCGAATCGGCCGCGGGCAGCGCCAACCGCACCGGCTATGCGCATCCCGCCGTGGACTGCTGGTTTGAGCTGGGCGGCGTGCAACTGGACCGCTCGCTGCGGGCGGGCTGGTATGCCAAAGCGCAGCGCCAGATTGCCGCCGATCGGCCGATCGTGCCGCTGTGGTGGGAGGATGCGACCGCGCTGGTGGCGAGCGATGTCGCCTTTTGCGCCATGCCGGCCGATGGCCGCTACGCCGCCCTGGCAGGTTTGCGGCGGGCTACGCCCCAATCGCGGCGTCCACCGCCTTGAACTCGATGATCCAGCGGACCAATTGCCGCGGCAGCTGATCGGGCTTGACGTCGCCTGCCGGCAGCTTGCCTTGCAGCACGCCCTGGACCAGCTTGAGAAACGCCGCACGCACCCGAATCCGCTCGCCCAGGCCCCACTCGGGCGCCTCGCAGCGGCCGGGCGCGAGCAGGCTGGCGGCGGCCCGGCGAACTTCCAGCGGGTACACAAACTTGGGCAGCACGATCACCTTGGGCGCCGCCGGCGGCGTCGGCGCGGGGCCGACCGAACCCGGACCCGGCTTGGCACCGCCCGGGCCCACCGCCACCCCCGGCTTGGGGGTCAACGGCACGGTCGGAAAACCTCCGAATCCCGAAATGCCGGCGACCTTCGGGATTTCTTCAGCGGCAACATCGGCGAAATTATCGGCAAAGAACCTGGCAGCCGGCCCTTCGAGCGGCACGGTCTCGTCGCCGCCCGGCACGGTTGCGGTCAAGATGGCGATGGCGCGCTTTTCGAGTTCGCCTGCCAGATCGCGACTCAGGTCCGAGTCCGCCAGCCGGCCCTTGCCGCCCAGCGCTGCGCCGGCCAGGATCAGGATGTCTTCGATGACCAGCGATTTCTTGAACTTGCCAAACAGGATCGCGCCAAAACCGCGCAACCGGGCGATCTCGGCGTCGCTGTAGGCCCAGGCCGATCCGTCTTTGCGCTTGCCGCTGGTAAAGCGCTTGTCGGCCAGCAGCGCGTTCCAGTGTCCGAGCACTTTGTCGGCGTAGTCGGCGGGCAGCGGCGCAAAGACCTTGGCGACGCCGCCAGCGGCCGCAAACTCCTTCTGCAACCATGCCGATTCTGCCTTCTCGGTGTCGTCGGCGGTCATCGGCCCTTCAAACGGCAGCGAACGGCGCACGCTCAGCAGCGCCGCCTTGTCGGTCAGCGCCGCGAAAAGCCGGTGGCGGTCGCCGAGCACGAACCGCGCAATCGCCTGCGGATTGACGCTCAGCCGCTCGATGGCGACCGCGTGGCTGCCGCGCGGCGGGGTCTTGGTCATGGCGATGGTCGCCTCCAGCACCGCCTGTGCCACCTGCTCGCTTTTGAGCGCCACATTGGTCGCACGCGACTGCACAATCGACTTGCCCGAGTCGAAAGGCAAACAATCCAAGTACTTGCCAAGTGATGAATCGGTGCAGAACGGCGGCATCTCGTCGGCCGGCGTTTCTTTGCCCTTGTAGAGCGCCGCGACCGCTTTCTTGTCGTAGTCCAGGGCCAGGCTGCCGCGGCCGATAAGGTCGCCGACCAGCATCGACTCGCGGGTCTCGAGGTAGTCCATGACCGTGCTCGAAGGCAGCGCTTTGGCTGGCGTGCCCTTGAGGTAGGCCGCAAACACCGTCTCAATGTCCTGGCGCGCAATGGTGCTGGCCAGCGACCCGGCGAAATTGTGGCGCATGCCCAGGGTGTGGCCGACTTCGTGCGCGACCACCGCGCGGATCATGTCCTGGCTGGCCTTGAGCACCTGGCTGTCCGGCACGTCGGGTAGCAGCATCGCCTCCAGTCCGGCCACCGAGTGCTGGGCGATCTCCGCAATCTCAAAGTTGCACAGGTTGCTGGTCGCGTGACCATGCACTTGCAGGCTGCTCGGCCGGGCCCGCGGCGCAGCACCCACTGCGGCCGCCTGGCTGCGCAGCACCGCCTGGCGCGCCAGCTCTTTGCCCCCAATCGCGAACGAGCTGGGCAGGTAGATCTGCGCGTGCAGGATCTCGCCGGTGCGCGGGTCCATCTGGGCGTCGGCGTAGGCCGATCCAGCGGTTTCGTAGTTGATCCACTGGATGATGTTGAGGTTGAAGTCCGGCGGCACGATGCCGGCCGGCGCGTCGACCACCTTGAGCTTGTCCTCGCCAAACACCTTGTTCCAGTACAGCACGCCGTCTTTGATGGCCGCGCGGTACTCCGGCGGCGTGTTCGCGGACACGGCAAAGGTGATCGGCTTACCGCCATGGAAGCGCGCCGCGTAGGTGACCTTGCCGCCGTCCTTGAGCAGCTGCGGCGCGACTTCAAAAAAGCCCATGGTCTCAAAGCCTTTGGATACGGTTGGCTTGAAGCTCGGGTCGGGCTGGTACAGCGTGAGGTAGTACTTGATCTCGACCGTCGGCGCGGCACTCGCCTGTTTGCCGGTCGGCAGGTCCAGTTGCGCGATCTGCCGGATGATGATCTGGCTGTCGCTGGTCACCACCGCCGAGTCAACAAAAGCGAACCGGACGTTGAGCGCCTTGAGCTCGGGCGCGCCCGCTTCGGGTGCCATCACGTCCGACGCGTGCATCTCCCCAGCAAAGAACACGTTTTTCATCCCGGCGCCCCAGTCGATTTCGATCCAGCCGTCCGCTTCGGCCAGAATCGGGAACTCGGCCAGTAGCAGCGTGGTCGGCAAGTCGGTGGACCCGGTGTTGCCGGTGGCCGCCTCGAGCATGTAGACCTTGCCGCGGTGCTTCTTGAAGGTGACGATGCGCGACTTCAAGCCGTGAAATTTCGGGGTTTCTTCAAACTCGGTAAACGCCGCTTGCAGCATGAACTCTTTGTCCAAGGCTTCGGTGGCCAGTCGGATCGCCACCTTGTCGGCCTCCGGCTTGCCGTCCGGCAGCGCGCCCAAGTGCGAACCCAGCGCCCCGGTCAGCATCGAAGGGGCTGGCGCACCCGTCTGCGACGCCGAAAACAAGCCTTTGCGGCCTTGGGCCCCGCCGACCGATCCCCACAGGGCGGCCGACACCAGTGCCGCCGTCGCGGCCCACCAAATTAATTTGCGCATGGTTCTCCTTGGTTGGGGGATCGGTGGCACCAGGGTGCCCCAAAAGGTGCGCCTTGGACGGATCGCCCGGCCACGCGATTTAAGCCCAAACCGCGGTCGGCACGCAATCACCCGACCCCGGTGTCGATTGAGCGGTGACGAAGCGTTCAATATGTTGTGACCATTAGTAATTCTGACAAACAAGGTCTACGCGGCACCCAAAATCACCGCGCCGCGCCCTTGCCAAAACCACCCAAAACGGGGTATCACCGCCGGCCGCCATCGGGCGGTACTGGCGTTGGGATGGGCGTGCGGCATGCCCACAGCGCGTCAGACTTGGCTTTTTCGGACTCTGCGCGCGACGTATGCACACCATCGGATCCCAATTGCGCAGCGCGCGCCAGGCCAAGGGGCTGACCGTCGACGCCGTCGCCCGCGTGACCAAGCTGTCGCGCGCGTCCCTGGCCGCTTTGGAAGAAGACCGCTTTGAGGATCTGCCCGCGGCGGTCTACGCGCGCGGCTTTGTGCGCATCTATGCGGAGTTTTTGGAGTTGGACGCCTCGCGGCTGGTCGGTGACTACGACAGCGCGGTTGCCCGCAAACAGGCGCTGGAAGCCCAGATGGCCTTGGAAGCCGATCCGACGCAGACGCCGGCCTATCTGCGGCAGACCGCGCCGCGGTCGCTGTCGATGACGCCCGCCACCGTGCTGCTGCTGTGCGCGACTGCGGCCATCGCGCTGGCGTTCGTGTGGTCGGTCCAGCGCAAGACCCGCGCCGCGCCCGTTGCACTGCGGCCGGCGCTCGAAGCGCCGCTGCCGGCGTCGGCAACGGGACCCCAGGCGCCTGCAACGAGTCGAAAGTCCAGCAAAACACCGTCGTCGCTGCCGCCCCTTCCTGGCCACGGCGGCGAACCTGCTGGCCGCGACGCCGAATTGCCGCGGCGCTGAGCCAGGCTGCCGTCCCATGGCTGCGCACGCGGTCGAAATTGTCGCGCCCGCCGCGGTGTTGCGCGTTCAGGCGGTGGGCGACGCCGACCTCGTCGCCGTGCTCTTTTGCCCCCAACGGGGCCGCATCGACGCCTTTGGCCGCGGCGTGCGCAGCAGCCGCAAACGCTTTGCCGGTGGCGCGCTGCAGCCGTTCAACGTGATCGAAGCCAGGCTGCAGGCGGCCCGCAACGGCGGCATGCCAACGGTAGCCAGCGCCACGGTGCGCATGGCCCTGTTGGGGCCGTCGCCGACCTATGCGCAACTGGTGGCCGGTTCGTACCTGCTGGAGATGGCGGGCCAGCTGTGTCAGCCGGGTCACGGCGACGCGGCGCTGTACCGCTGGTTGGTGGTGTGGGCTGGCGCGTGCGGCCGGCTGCCGGATCAGGCCATGCCCGCAGTCGTGGCCGCGGCCGAGTTGGGCGCGCTGTGGGTCGCCGGCGTGCTGCCCCAATTGGACCGCTGCGCGCGCTGCGGCGACCCGATTCAGACTGCCGGCGCAACCTGGCCGGCGGGTGGCGATGGTCTGGGCTGCCGCGCGTGCAGTCCGCCTGGCGCGCCGTGGGTCGCTGGAGCGGATTTACAGGCCATTGACGCCAGCGTTCGCGGGTTTGACCCGGACCGCGTCGCGCGGGTGACCCCAGCCGCCTGGACGCTGGTGTCCGAGCGGGCGCGCGCGCACTTGCACCATGCGCTGCGGGGGCCGCTGCGCACTGGGCAGGCCGTCGCCGACACGTTGCGCAGCGCGACCAGCGCGCCTACCCTGGCCGCCCCTTTGGCCCCGCCCGCGCACAGCCGATGACCATCGACCCCAAAGACTTCAAGACCTTGCTGGTGCGGGTCGCGCTGGTGACCTTGGCGCTGCGCGCGGCGCTGCTGTTTACCCTCGACCTGTCGCCGCTTGAGGCGGGGCCGGCGCTGGGCGCCATGCGCGACGGGCCGCCGGCCGATGGCTGGGCGCGCGCTGCCATGACGTGGGCGGCACTGTGCGGCGGATCGGCCGGGCTGGTTCGCTTGCCGACGCTGGTCGCGGAGGTCGCCCTGCCGCTGCTGGCGGTCGGCTATGCGCGGGTGGCGGGTTGGGGGTCGCTGGCGGGGCTGTTTTTCGGCCTCGCCTGTGGCCTTGGACCTTGGGCGATGCAGGCTGGCCATCGGCTGACGCCGGCGCCGTTCGTGGCCCTGTGCGCGCTGGTGGCGCTGTTGTGGCTGCGCGGCGGTCTGCGCGACGGCGAGGCGCGGCGGGTGTGGGCGTCGGCGCTGGTTGTCCTGGTCGGCACGGGGCTGTGGGCGCCGCTTGCGCTGGTGGTGCCGGCGGGCGCCTACCTGGCGTGGCGCGCAGTGGCCGATGACCGCTTGCGCGCGCTCGCGGCTGGCACCTGGGTCGGCGCGGCCGCGCTGGCGGTCGGCGTGCGGCTGGCGACCGGCGGGGTTGTGTTGCCCGCACCCGACGCGGCCGCAGCGGCCTGGCTCGACGGCGACCTGTGGGGGGCGAGCGGGTGGCCCGCTGCGGGTGTTTGGGCGGCCGCGCAGGCCCTGGCACTGGTCTCGCCCGTGGGGCCTTTGGGTGCACTGGGCGCGCAGCTCGACCTCTTGCCGGCGCCTTTGTGGGCTGCCGCGCTGGGTGTGGCGCTGGTCGTTGCGGCCTGCTGGGGCTGGGCCCGCGGTCTGGTCCACCCCGACCCGCCACCCGCGGTCGCGCGCACGCCGCTTGCCGCCAACGATGCGGGCGATGACGACGACGGCGATGACGACGCGCAAGATGCTGCCGCGCGCCGTGGGGCGGGCGCTCGCGATGGCTGGCGGTCGCTCGGGGTGCTTTTGCCCGCGGTACCGCGCGAGCTGGGCGACCGCGATTGGATGCCGTTTGCGATTCTGGCGGTCGGGGCGGCCGTGTTTGCGGTCCAAGCCGCGCTGCGCGGCCACATCGACGGCGTGCTCGAAGCGCTGGCGGTCGGCCGCTTGGGCGCCGCGGCGCTGGTCGGCGTTGGCCTGGCAGCCCTGGCGACGACGCGGGCTGCGGCCAGCGATCCCGGCGATCCGCGGGTGCGGCGGCGGGCGTACCAGATCCTTGGGGCCGGCGCAGTCGCGCTGTTTGCCGCCGGCGCGTGGCACCTGCTGGCCCAGACCAACCACATCGAGCGCGCCGCGCCGCGCAAGGTCGCCCGCTTTGCCCGCGACGCGGCCCAAGATCCGTCGGTGGTCGGCGACGGCAAGGCGGTGCTTTTGGGGGTGGGCGCGCGCGCGCTGCCCGTGGCAGCGCTGGTCGACCCTGCGCGCTCATGGCCGCAACTGCGCTTGAGCGCGGCCGTGGCCGGCGATGCCGCCGCCCAGTTGGTGGCGCTGCTCTACCAACAGCCGCGCGCAGTGGTCCTGTTTGGCGACGCCGGGGCGCTGAGCGGCGACGACAGCCTGCCGCGCGCCAGCCGAGCGGTGGCCGAGGCGCTGGCGCAGACCCTGGCGCTGGCCGGGTTCGATGAGGTGCCCGACAGCCACCGCTACCTGGGCCCGACCGCGGTCGTGGTCTACAGCCGCAACCGACCGGCGGACCCGCGCACCATCCGGCCACAGCTGGCCCCGGGCGTTCCACCGTGAGCGTGCTGGCCGCATTGGGCCCGCTGCGCGCGGTCGATCGCCGCCACGAACCGCGCCCGGGTCAGACCGCGATGGCCCAGGCGGTGGCAGACGCCATCGCCGCCGGTCGCGACCTGCTGGTCGAGGCAGGCACCGGCACCGGCAAGACCCTGGCGTATTTGCTGCCTGCGCTGCAGTCGGGCCGGCGGGTGCTGATTGCCACCGCCACCCGCCAACTGCAGGCGCAGGTGGTGGCGCACGATCTGCCGCTGGCGCTGGCTGCCACGGGTCGGCTCGCGCAGGTCGCCGGGCTCAAGGGCCGCGCCAACTACGTGTGCGTCCACCGCGTGCAGCGTGCGCTGGCCACGCCGCCGGCCGATCCAGAACTGCGCCGGGCGCTGTACCTTGTCGCCGAATTCGCCCAAGTGTCGCCAAGCGGCGACCGCGCCGACCTGCAAGGCGTGGCCGATCACAGCGCGGTGTGGCCGCTTGTCACCTCGACCGTCGACAACTGCCTGGGAGTCCAGTGCCCGGCGTGGTCGCGCTGTTTCGTGGCGGCGGCGCGGCGGCGCGCGGCGGCGGCCGACGTGGTCGTGGTCAACCACCACCTGCTGTTGGCGGACCACGGCGTGCGCGAGCGCTGGCCCGAGGCCGGTCTGCTGGACGGCTTTGGGGTGATAGTCATCGACGAAGCGCATGGCCTGGCCCAGACCGCGGCGGCTTTCTTTGGCCACGCTGTGTCGTCGCGGCGCAGCGCAGCGGTGCTGGACGAACTGCGCAGCCTGTGCGGCCTGGCCCAGCCGACTGGCCTTGCCGACACCGAGCTCTTGACCTTGCTGCGGCGTGCCGTCGACCGCTTGCACATGACCACCGCCGCGCTGTGGGCCGCCGCGGCGCTTTTGCCGCCGCTGCGCGTGTTGCAGGTGGCCGACCTGGGTCGCCTGGTGGTCATCGCCGCCGATGCCGACGCTGCCGCCGAGCGGGTCCAGGCCCTGCTCGGCGACACCGAAATGGGCCGCGATCCAGCGTGGTCCAAGTGCGCCGAGACGCTGTACGCGTTGCGCGCGGACCTGGGAGCGTGCTTGTCGAGCGCGGCGACCCACGACGGCCGCGTCCGCTGGACCGAAACCCGCGGCGCGCACGTGGGCCTGCGCTGCCAGCCGATTGACGTCGCGGATGATTTGCGGCGAACGCTGCTCGCGGACAA
>CAXRHS010001126.1:0-3160 GCA_964230235.1 Myxococcota bacterium | reverse complement strand
GCAATGCTGCCAAGGATTGCGGCTCCAAGCCGAGTGCCGCGCACGCCGCGTCCAAATCTGCGCCGTCGTAGGCGACCGCAATGGCGTGCAAGGTCGCATTGCCAGCAGCGATCGCCGCACTCGCAGCCGTCGGCAGTCTGCGCGCCAATGCAGTTGCCGTGCGTCGCGCCGGATCGAAAGACACGGCGATGGTCGAGTAGGCTGGAACTACAGCGACGTCTGGTCCCAAATTGGCCGCGCGAATGGCCTGAGTCAACGCGACGACTTCGCTGTGGATGGTCTCGTCGACGAAATCTGCAAGCTGCAGCACCAGCGCGGCGTCGCCAAATGGGCGCCAGTGTCGGCTTCGCTGCGCGCCGGTTTGTGCGCTGAACGTGCCTGCTGCGTTCGGCGGCAACCCCATCGCGGCGGTCGAGGTGCGCGCTAGCGGCCGTGGGGTCGGCACTGGCCGCCCAGGCCTTCTGCCGCCTGACCGCAAGGCGAGCCGTCCTGGAGGCCAAAGGGCAACGTCCGCGAACCGCGGCCATCGCGCAGCGTCCATTGGGCTTCACAGGCGCGATCGCGCGGCACCGACCCGGTCGGTGGGGCCATCAGGAACCTTGTCGCCATGACGGTCCACTTCTTGCCGTCCGCGTGCGACCCGGCAGACACAGCCCACCAAGACCCGTCGCGACCCAACGCGATGGCTTGCGGTGACTCCGGCGCAGCCCACGGCGCTGTCACGGCTACGACTTCGCCGTAGCCCGCGGCTCGCTCGATAACCAGGCCATGACCCCTGGTCTGCGCCCAAATCGCAGCGCTCTCGTTGCCTGCGGCGACGAAATGCGGCGCGAGTTGGGGTACCTGAACGGGAGCCAGCGCCGTCCCGTTCGCGTCTACGGTGACAAGCGTCCAGCCGACTGGCGCCTTGCCGCGCGCTGGTGCACTCGATTCAAAGGCCAACAGCACACCAGTCGGGCATGGCACGGCCGCAACCAGTACCAGTTGTGCTGGCACGGTCTTGGCGTCCAGTTGGCGCGTCCACGCCACGGCGCCGTCGCGCTGTGCTGCGCGCAACAGCCACCAGGCACCTTCAGCGCCCGCCAACGAACGGCCGGCCAGCACCAGGTCATCGCGCAATGTCGCAGACACGGCAGTCACCGGTCCCGGGATGGTCACCGATTGCTGCCACTGCGGCTCAAGTTGCGCGTTCATGCGCACCAACTCCACGGTTCTGGCGTCTGGCGGAGCGGCCGCAACGACGGCGTCGCCGGTGGGCTGGGCAACGATACCCAGAACGTTTGACCGTGCGGGCTGGCGGCGAACCGTCGCCTTCGCGACAGCGGCAAGGCTAGTCCCGCCGTCGTACGCCAGCCAAAACGCGGACCCGCCCGCAGCACAGCGCACCATATCTGAAGTGGCAGCGGTCGCAATCGTGACGTCGTCGCTGGCTTCGCGCGTCTCGGCGTGCACATCGACGACGCCAATCTTGCCTGGTGACTGTAGCGCGACCCAAAGCCCCGTGGGGGATGGCGCCGCGCAGGAAATTGGGCTGGTTGCCTGCGCAAGCCGCTTGCGCACAACTGGAACCGCGTCCCCGGCCACGGACTGGTCAGTCTCGGTCGCCGTCGCTGGCGGTAGGGTAGCCGGCGAAGCGGCGGCGGCGATGGGCGCGCTGCCGGTCGCCAGCGCCGGGTTCTGCGTCTGGCTGGCGGCGTCGGCGGCAACATCCGCCGGCTGACGGCACGCGACCGTCGCAAGTACCACAAAGATACAGCAGGTCGTTCGCATCATCACCTGCCGTGTCCAAGGGTTGCGGTTGCAGCACATCGAATGAACTTCTGGTCAGTCGGCCGCACCCCGACCTACGCAGCTAAATCGGCTACCGGCGACCCACGCCATGGTACTCAAACCCGGCCACCCGAAACGCCTGTGCGCTCCAGATGTTGCGGCCATCAAACACGACTCTGCACGCCGTTGCGCCCGCGAGATCGGTGGCGGAAATCGCGCGGAACTGCGCCCACTCGGTCACGAGCAGCACCGCGTCGGCGCCGGCGACGGCGTCCTGCCAGGTGTTGGCGTAGCGCAACTTCGTGCCCAGCTCTGCGCGCGCCGTCTGCTGCGCCACCGGATCGTAGCCGACGACCGTCGCGCCAGCCCGCAGCAGCTTGCGCACCAGGGTCAGGCTCGGCGCTTCGCGCATGTCGTCGGTGTCGGGCTTGAACGCCAGACCCAGTAGGGCGACCGTTTTGCCCGAAAGATTGTCGCCCAGCCGCTCCATGACGCGCCTTGCCAGCAGCGACTTCTGCTGATCGTTGACGGACTCGACCGCGGACAGGATTTCCATCGCGTGCCCGGCGTCGCGGCCGGTGTTCATCAGGGCCTTGACATCCTTTGGGAAACACGACCCGCCGTAGCCAATCCCCGCGAAAAGGAAGTGGGGGCCGATGCGGCTGTCGCTGCCGATGCCGCGCCGGATCTGGTCGATGTCTGCGCCCACATCATCGCACAAGTTTGCGATCTCGTTCATAAATGAAATGCGCGTGGCCAGCATGGCGTTCGCCGCGTACTTGGTCAGTTCGGCCGACCGCACATCCATGAAAAGCAGTTGCTCTGGCGAGCGCACGAACGGCGCGTACAGTTCTGCCATCACGGCGCGCGCACGTTCGCTGTCCGTGCCGATGACCACCCGGTCCGGGTGGAAGAAATCGTCGAGGGCCGCGCCCTCCTTGAGGAACTCGGGGTTCGACACCACGATGGTGTGCACGCCCTGTCGAACCTCGGCACGCTCGCGCAAGATAGCTGCCACCTTGTCGCAAGTGCCGATGGGCACGGTCGACTTGAGCACGACGACCGTAAACCCCTGGACATGCTTGGCGACATCGGACGCCACGGCCAACACGTGGCTCAAGTCGGCCGAGCCGTCTTCCTGAGGCGGCGTGCCCACTGCAATGAAGATGGCGTCTGCGCCGGCAATCGGCGCCGCTCCGTCGGTCGTAAACGCCAGTCGGCCAGCCGCAAGGCTGTCCAGCACGATTCGGTCCAGACCCGGTTCGTAGATGGGCAGTTCTCCCTGCCGCAGCCGTTCGACCTTGCGCGCGTCGATGTCGACGCAAGTAACCTGGTTTCCACTGTGCGCGAAGCAAGCGCCTGCAACCAGGCCGACATACCCGCTACCGAT
>CAXRHS010001125.1:0-2832 GCA_964230235.1 Myxococcota bacterium | reverse complement strand
GCGACAGCAACGGCAAGTGCCAGCACGCCGCAAAGGCCAATGGCACGTTTTGCGCCATGGCGCCGCTCAAGTTCTGCAAGGCGGGGATCTGCACGCAGTAGCCCTGGATGCGCGCAACCGTGACGGCGGGCAGGCTTTTCGCCTTGGTCCTGTCGGGGAACTGCGCACCGCGCCGGCGCACGCGCGTCGCCGATTTGGAGTCCGGAGACGGCGCCCGATGTGCGGCGGCGCAGGCTTGCTCCTGAGCCGAGCGCACACGGCGAGTCGGCCAAGCGCGGGCGGCGACCGTGGAGCACCTATTGCGGATGGGCAAGGCTGCGGGCGTGGCGGGCGCTCGGGCCACAGAAATCAACGATCGCGTTCGACATGCGGTTCGGCACTGGGACCAATTCGCCGTCGAGGCCGGGGTGGGCGAGGCGAGTCGCGAAAGGATCGGGCCCGCGTTGCAGATGGGGCTGGCGCGCTGAGCGATGTCCGAAATCGCCATGCATCGACCTGTTCAATCCCTCACCCACCGGCCGCGTTCGCCCTGCGCCGCATGCGCACCCCCTGCCAACTCGCCAGCCAGCCCAGCTGTCCAGCGTCGATGCTGTCGCTGGCCATCGACCCGGCATCGGTCAGCTTGACCCAGTTGTCGAGTCCCGCGGTGTGCAGCCAGTAGCGAGCGCAGCGGGCGGCGTTCACGGTCCACGTCGCCTGCAGTTCGTTGGGCATTTGCGCCAGATCCTCGGCGGCCGCGCGCTCCACCCGCTGCAGCGCGTCGGCGAGCTGGCCGGGCTCAAGGTCGACCACCACAGTAACCGCCCGATCTCCCCGACCTACCGCCGCAGATGCCGTGTGGCAAACTGCAGCCGTGGCGTGCGTCGCCGGAGGCGCGGACGGTCGCTGCGCCTGGCCGACACGGCACAGCTGCTGGCGATGAACAGACACCGGCTTGGAGAGTTTGCTGTAGTCCGACGGCGGTAAGCGCTCAGGCGGTATCGGCTTGCGCGGTCGGCGGCACCGGCGCTGACGCGGACGCCGCTGACGCCACCGCTTCTGCCGCCACCGCCCATTCAGCCGGCGACAGCCACTTTTGCGGCACGCGTTGGGCTTGGCGGTGTTCTTGCAGCCGCTGTCGGCAAAGCAGATGTCGTCGGTGCAGGCTTTGCCGTCGTCGCAGTTCGCGGAGCCGACGGTGGTGCAAAAGCCGCCCTGGCAGTTGTCGCCCGCGGTGCAAGCGTTGCCGTCGCTGCGGTCGTGCGATCGCGGTCGTGATGCACGCCCACCCTGCAAGCGCCGTCGCCAGCGGCAGCAAATGGGCAACTCAAAGGCAAGTCCGGGCGCAACGCGCCCGAAGCGTCGGCGGCATAGGCAGCGACGACGCAGGTGCGAGATGCAGAAATCGACGCGAAGGGGTACGCTTGGACCGTGCCTTGGCTGTGTCCGAGTCCCCCGCAAAAGAGTCACGGACGCAGTCACACATGTGGGGGCCCGTGCGCAAGCGCGGGCCCTCATTTGCTTTTTACACGGATTTCAAAGGGCGAACAAAAAACGGCCGGACAGGCTGGCGGGGAAATCAGGGCCGAGGTCTGGCGTGACGGTCGGGGCGCTCAGGCGGTGGCCATCGGGTCGGGCGGCAGGCAGCAGAGTCCAGCGGCAGGCAGAAAGTTGCCAGGGTACGTGGCATGGTCGGGCTTCAGGCTGGCCATGGGGATCGGGGTGTAGCACCCGCCCATGCTCTGTCGCTCGCCAGGAGTCAACTCGTGCGAGCTCACAAGAAACCTCGAAACGTCCAACTCTTGCTTCGGACGGATGAGCGGAGGAGCCCAGCAACTCCATCCAGCACCGTCCTGCGTAGGAGCGCTGCCCCGTGTGGCGAACAGCGTGCGCGGCTCCCGCTCGCCTGGCCGCAGAACCACAACGACAACCTGTGACGGCGCTGATTGTGGCGCAGGCCTTAGGCCAGTCCCATCGCTGCATTGCCAACCCAGCCCCTCAAGCAAGCGCATACCGTCAGCAAGCGCCAGTTCTTGCTTTGGGCAGATCGCAGGCCTATGCACTTCCACGCCGTCAATCGACCACAGGATGTCTCCTTTTCGGAACCCGGCCAACGCACCCGGACTGCCCGGGGGCACCTCGTCGACTAGGATGCCGCTGCGCCGTCCTGCCTTGAGGACGAGTCCGAGCCTCGCGGAAGTACGCTCCGAACGGGTTAGTCCTGCCGCGAGTTCTGCGTCCCGAACGGCTGTGTTTGGGCCACACGCTAGCAGTGCGGCGGTTGCGGCTAGCAAAATGCACGCTGCAATTCGGACTTGAAACTGCTTCATCAAATACCCATCCAGCCTTGACTTGGCCGGTTGCCACCACTGACTCTGCGTTGACCATCGCGAAACCAGTTCGGACTCATTGTTTGGCGGGCGGCTGCGCCGGCGCGGCCGAGGCCACGGTAATCTCAACCTGCACCGGAAACTCGTACGAGCAGATGAGCGCGTTGTTGATGTCGAATTCGTAGAGAGTGGCGGAGCCTGCGCTCACAGTGCGGACGAACAGCAGGGTCGACCGCATCTGATAGGGACCCACAATCGTCAAAGCGCCGTCGACAACAATTGAATTCGAATGGCGATTGCGAATTGTCACGGTGCCTCGCACGCCTTTGGTGAAGCAACTCCGCCCGCTGGTCGCCGGCCGCAATTCATACCTGTCGCGCTCGACCCTGCGGATCTCAGCCGGCCGGTTCACGTCCCAGCAATCCGTCTTCCAGCGATACTCGAGCGCCTCCACAGCGGCCAGTCCCTGCAGGGCGCCGCTTTCCAAGCGCGTCAGCTTCGCCGCAGCCTCATGCCGATAGCT
>CAXRHS010001124.1:0-6322 GCA_964230235.1 Myxococcota bacterium | reverse complement strand
GCTGTATAGGTTGGCCACCGCGGCGCCGCGCGCAATCGGTTCGCCCGGCAATAGGGTGGTCAGGTTTTGCACCCAGCCGCCGGTTCGCGCCGTCACCGCCCATGACCGCGTCGGGTCGCGCGCAACCGTGCCAGTTGCCACGTGCTCAATCGCCAGGTCGCGCCGTTCGACCGTGGCGGCCCGCACGCCTGCGCGCTGCATGCGGCCTGTGTCGATGCGCACCGGAGCGACGCCACTGACGCCGTCCAGCCGGTAGTGCGCGTGGGGGTCGGCGGTCGGGCTGCTGTCATCGGCCAGCGAGGTCTGCGGCACCAGGTCCATGCCGCAAATCGGACACGAACCCTTGCCCTGGATGACGTAGGTCGGGTGCATCGGACAGGTATAAGGCTCGGCCGCCGCGTCGGTCTTGGGCGCGCTCGCCTGCCACCAGGTACCGGCGGCGACGCCCAACATGCCGAGCACCAGCAGCCACCGAAACAAGCCGGCGATGCGCAGCGCCCACTTGCCGGGGGCGGCGTTCGCGGCTGGTTCGGGATTGGTTTGCGGGTCAGTTGTGCTCATTTCATCCCCCCAGGCCGCGACATCGGCATGCCGGCGTCGCCCTCGTCCATGCCAGCCATGCCGCCCGCGCTGCCGCCCATGGTCATGCTGCCCGCGGCGCCGCCGCCCATCGTCGCCATGGCGTCACCGTCAGCGGTTTCCAGGCGAATGCGCAAGGCGCGCTGGGTCAGCCATTGCGTCTCCAGGTCGGCAATTTGCAGGTCCAAGGCCACCAGCCGGTGTTGCGCTTCCAGCACATCCGCCACGCTGCGCGACCCCGCTGCCAGCGACGGCATCGCCGCCGTGACCGCGCGCTGCTGGGCCGGCAGCACCGTCTCGCGCAGCGCCCGCAGTTGCACACCCAGTTGCACCAGCCCGCCGTCGGCTGCCGCCAGCCGCGCCTTGAGGCGCCGCCGCAGCGCTTCGCTCAACGACCGCTGGGTCTGCTGGCTGTCGAGGGCGGTCGCCGCCCTGCTTTGCAGCCGCTGTTTTTCCGCCGCGGTCCAGGCGCCGGGTCGAACACCGACCGAAAACATCAGGCCAAACGGCATGCCCGGCATGGTCATCACCCCGGCGCTCGGCGTCACCGTCCAACCATCGGCGCTGCGCTCGGCTTGGGCCAGGTGCGCCGCCGCCTTGCCTTGGGCGACCAGGCGGGCAATGGCGGGATGGTCATCCACAGCGATTGCCGTCGGCGTATCGGGTAGTTCGGCGGCGGGCTTTTCCGGAACGGCCTGGCCCAGCCACGCTTCCAACTCGGCGAGCGTGCCCGGAATTGCGGCCGAAACTGCCAAGCGTTGCGCGTCCAACTGCGCGATGTCGGCCTGCGCCTGCGCCAGCCGCGAGGCGCTGACCTCTTTGCCTGCCGCCAGCGCCGCGACCAGCGTCTTCTCGATCGCCTGCGCCATGCCATGGTGGTGCGCCAGCAGGTCCAGCTGGCGGTGCAGCCCGCGCCAGCGCGCAAAGGCCAGCCGCACCGCGAACGCCGTCTCGCCCGCCGCCACCCGCGCGTCCTGGGCGCCGACGTCGGCCACAGCCAGCGCCGCTTCTTTCTGGTCGCGCAATTGCGAGCCGAGGACCAGCGGCTGGTCGACCATCACCCACGCGGCGGGCGGTTCCATCGGCGGAATGCCGAGTTGCGACACCGTGACCCGCACCATCGGCTGCGGCTGCCCGACCGACGCGAGCGCGCCCCGGCGGGCTAGCGCGCGCGCCGATTCGACGGCGGCAACTTCGGGCGCGTGTTGCAGCGCTTTGGCTACCGCCTGCGCTTCCGTCAACGTCTGGGCAGACGCCAGCGCCGGCAGCGACGACGCCAGCACCGCGAAAAGACAACTCCGCATGGGCCACCTCCACCGACCCCGTTGGACGGAGCACGGCGAACGGAGCGCACACCGAATCGGCAACTTGCCAACTTCAGCGCGCGCCCAAGTGGGCAATGCGGCTAGATCAGCAAGCGGACGAAGCGGATCTCAGGGGGCAGACCAGCGCGGTCGGGCGGGCCGCGGGCCGTAGTGGCGGCACTGCGGCAAGTGCACACGCGCGCAAGGTCGACTGCGGCTGGCAGGTCGCCGACAGCGCCGACATGCGCAAGATCGGTGACGGCATCAGGCGCGCGCGGGTTGGCGACGGCGAGTTCGGGCACCAGATCGTGTGCGCAGCGGCCACAGTGGTCGCGCAGCAGTGGACCTTGCGCGGACTCGTCGCCCTCTTGGTGGCCGGCACAACAAGCGTGCTCGGTTTCGGCGTTGTCGCGGACACCCAGCGCGGCGCTGACCGGGCAACTGCCGCACGCGCACAGCAGGTACACGCCAATCGCCTGGACAGCGAACAAGGCGAGGGCAAAGGCGGCGAGGGTCTTGCGCAAGGGCCTGGGCTTGCGGGCGCAAGGGTGCGCCCCGCGGACAGCATAGGCGTTGCAGGGGGTTGCGGCAAGGGTACGGCAGGCGCGGCGGACAAGGGGGTGACGGAAGCGCAGTGGGCGCGGGTTGCGCCGGCTGGTGACGCACGCGCGGCCGTCCTTCGATCCAGTTGCCCCCACCGCCGCGCTTTGGCATCCTGCGCCGGGAGGCTTCGGATGGCAAACAAGGCGCAGCAAGGGTGGACGTGGGCGGCGGCGCTGCTGGCGCTCGCTGGCTGCAGCGATCCCGGCGGCGCACCTGTCGGCGGCGGTGGGGCCGGCTCCGGCGGCGTGGCGTTTGATTCGGGCGGCCTTGCGGGCAGCGACGGCAGCGCCGCAAGCGCCGACAGCAGTGCCGCGACTGCAGATGGCGCAACCAGCGACGCTCCGCGCCTGCCCGACCTCTCGACCACCGACGGCTCAGGCCGTGTAGGCGACGTTGATCCCGCGGACGCGCAGCTACCTGACACGCCACTGCCCGATGGGACCATCACCGGCAACGTCGGCTCGCCTTGCATCAATCCCAGCGACTGCGACAACGGCCACTGTGTCGAAAGCGCAAACGGCAAGGTCTGCGCAAAACTGTGCGACGGCGCTTGCGACGCCGGCTTTACCTGTGCCGGCCTCAAAGCGGGCAGCGGCGACCTGGTCTACGTGTGCGTGCCGACCTTTGCCCGCCTGTGCAACCCTTGTGCGGCCCATGGCGACTGCAACCCACCGGGGGTCAGCGGCGGCCTGTGCTTACCGCACGGCAAGGACGGCAACGACGGCAGTTTTTGCGCGATGAAGTGCGCGGCCGGCAAAAGTGACGCGTGCCCCAGCGGCTACGCGTGCATGGCGGCATTGGGCGGGTTCGCGTGCCAGCCCCAGTCGGGCGTGTGTGACTGCAGCCCCGCAGCCAGCGCCCAGGGACTCAGCACCGCGTGCGCCAAGCAAAACGACGTTGGCCTGTGCCTGGGCACCCGCGCTTGCAGCGCCAAGGGCCTCGGCGCCTGCAGCGCCGCCGCCGCCCAAGCTGAGTCATGCAACGGTCAGGACGACGATTGCAACGGCAAGACCGACGACATCGCGGTCGCAGCGTGCGAAGCCAAGAACGAATTTGGCACGTGTGCCGGCAAAATCGTCGGCTGCAGCGCCGGCGCACCCGTCTGCAACGCGCCGGAGCCCAAGCCAGAGACCTGCAACCAGCTCGACGACGACTGCGACGGCAAGACCGACGAAGAGTTGTGCGAGGACGGCAACACCTGTACGGCGGGCAGTTGCAACCCCGACGGGTCGTGCAAGCAGGCGCCCAAAGACGGACCTTGCGACGACGCCAACGTGTGCACCGGCGACGACAACTGCGCCAACGGCGCGTGCCAGGGCAGCAAGGCCAAAGCGTGCGACGACGGCAACGCCTGCACGGTGGACTTGTGCGATCCCAAGACCGGCTGCACGGCCAAACCGGCCGACCCTGGCGTCGCGTGCGACGACGACAAGAACCCGTGCACCGTCGACCAATGCCAGAACGGCAACTGCGCCCACACCCCGGCACCCGGCACGGTCGCGTGCGCGGACGACGGCACTGTGTGCACCCTGGACCAATGCAGCAACGGCACCTGTGCGCACCCCGCAGCGCCGGGGACGGTTGCCTGCGCCGACGACGGCAACGCCTGCACCCTCGACCAGTGCGCGGGCGGCCAGTGCGACCACCCGGCCGTGCCAGCTGGCACCGCGTGTCCCGACGATGGCAATGCGTGCACCGACGACGGCTGCCAGGGGTCGGGGTGCGCGCATCCCGCCGCCAAGGTCGGAACCAGCTGCCCGGACGACGGCGACCTGTGCACGACCGACACCTGCAACGGCTCGGGCCTGTGCACCCATGCGGTGGCGACCAGCAGTTGCAAGATTGGCGGCAAGTGCGTCGCTGTCAACACGGTCAACCCTGCGAATGCGTGCGAGATTTGCGATCCCAAGGTCACGCAGGCGGCGTGGGTGCCCAAAGACGGGCTGACCTGCACCGACAGCAACCCTTGCACCACCGCCGACAGCTGCAAGGCGGGCAAGTGCAGTGGCACTGCCAAGTCGTGCACCTCGCTCGACGCCGCCTGTGCGACCGGTACATGCAGCCCCACCACCGGCGCGTGCGTCGCCACGCCCAAGGCCGCCAGCACCAGCTGCAGCGACGGCAATCCGTGCACCACGGCCGACGTGTGCAACGGCAGCGGCACCTGCGCCGGCAAAGCGGTGGACTGCAGCGCGCTCACCGACGGCTGCAATACCGGCGTCTGCAGCGCGGGCGCGTGCCTCAAGCAGCAGAAGGCGACCAACACGGCGTGCAATGACAACGACGCCTGCACCGCGACCGATGTCTGCACCGCCGGCGTATGCAAAGGCAATGCGCTGGATTGCTCGAGCAAGGCCGATGCCTGCAACACCGGCCAGTGCAGCGCGGGCGTGTGCACCGCCAAGCCCAAAGCCGACAACACGGTGTGCAGCGACAACAGCCCCTGCACCATCAACGACGCCTGCAAGGCCGGCAAGTGCACCGGCACCAGCACCGCCGATACTGCCGAGCCCAACGCCACCGCGCCGGGCAAGACGCTCATCGACAAAAGCGATTGCGACAACCTGAGCCAGATGACCGCGACCATCTCGCCGATCGGCGACGTCGACTGGTATTTCTTCAACAGCAAAGACGACACCTTCTGCACGGTCAAGCCGCAAGCCAAGATCGAGAACCTGGCCGCCGACTACGACCTGTGCGTGTACTTCGAGTGCGGCAATGGCAAGACCGGCAGTGCAACGGTGGACTGTGCCAACGGCACCAAAGTGACGACCGGCGGACCCAACAACGCCGCTGGCTGCTGCAGCACCAACACCGGGACGACCAACGAGTTTGCCAAAGTCAGCCCGCAGTGCAGCACGCTCGGCACCGGCAACGATGGCGGCAAGACCTGGATCAAGGTCACCGCCAAAGCCGGCGCGACCTGCGGCGGCTACACGCTGTACTGGGGTGCCAAGAATTGAGCGATGGCGGGCAGCTGGATCTGGCCGTTGCAGTCGTCGAACGCGGCAGTCAGCGGGTGCTGGTGGCACGTGCGCCGCTGGCTGCGGGGTCGGTGGTGTGCGGGTTTGACGCCGCCGGCGACGCGCCTGGTCCGGGGCGCCACACCCTGCAGGTTGGCCAGGACCGCCACGTGTGGCTCGCGCCGGGCTGGCTCGCGTATGTCCAGCACAGCTGTGCGCCCAATGTGGTGTTTGAAGTCGATGAACAGCCGTGGCGACTGTGCGTGTTGCGGGCGATCGCGGCGGGCGAAACGCTAGCGGCGTTCTACCCGGCAACGGAACTGCAATTCGCGGAGCCCTTCGCTTGCGACTGTGGCGCGCCGACCTGCCTGGGTCGGATCGCGGGTGCGAGCCCCATCGGCACGCAACGGTGGGGGCAGCGGCCGATGAGCGAACATGTGCGGCGCGCGCTGGGGGTCAACGCACGGTAGCCGCTGCCTCGCCGAGTGCTGGGGAAGACGTCGGGCAATTGCATTGGACTCGCCGACGGACCGCGCCGACCGCGGTTGTTGAGCGCTGTGAGCGCGTGAGCGCGCCGCCGCCGTTGGCGGGCCCCGCCAGCCTTGCTATCGTCCGCGCGGGCGCTCGCTGCGCCCGGGTCGCGCATGTCCGACGCCGCGCACGCCTGGCTGGATGCCCTGCACGCACAACCCCGTCTGGGCTGGGCGGCAGCTGAACCAGTCGTCGAGTCGGTGCCTGCCCTGGCGCACGCCGCCGGCTGGCAGACGCTGCTGATCGCGCGCGACGACCGCACCCAGCCCCTGTACGGTGGCAGCAAGGTCCGCAAGCTCGACTACCTGCTCGCCGCCGAACCGTTCGCCTCGGCGCCATGGT
>CAXRHS010001123.1:0-5290 GCA_964230235.1 Myxococcota bacterium | reverse complement strand
CCGGTGGCCGTCGCGATGGCTGGCAACCCGGACCTTGGCGCCGTTGCCGGCGGATACCTGGGCCTGTTGCTCATCGGTACCGCGTTCTTGGCGCTGGGCTTGCTGACCTCGACGTGGACCCACAACCAGATTGTCGCCTTCATCGTCGGCCTGCTGTTGTGCGTGTTCTTCTGGACCGCAACCGATGCGCTCATCAAGGTCGCCTTTGACAAGCCGCCGCTGACCCTGCAGTTGCTGTCGTTTCGCACCCAGTTCGACGACTTCGCCAAAGGCGTGGTCGACATGCGCAATGTCCTCTATTTCCTGAGCGTATCCGCCGTGGCGGTGGTCGGTTCGACCTACTCGCTGCAGTCGCGACACTGGAAGTAGCGGAAACCTGGCGCAACCAAGTTCTACCCGGCGATTGACGCCCCTCAAAATCGCGAGAGTTCGTTCACCATGGCCCAAACCAAGACCCCAACGAAAAGTGCGCGCAGTGGCAAGGCCGACGCGCTGGTGATGGTGCTTGCCACGGTCGGCGTGGCCGTCGTGGTCAATGCGCTGGCGACGGCGACCAACGTGCGCCTCGACCTGACCGAGCAGAAAGTGCACACCCTGTCCGACGCCAGCATCAGCGCGGTGCAGAGCCTGGATTCGCTCGTCATCACCGCCTACATCTCCAAGAAGCTGCCGGAGACCATTCCGATGCCCGGCGGCGGCAAGATGGCCCTCAAAGGCATCGAGCGTGCCTTCCGCGACAAGCTGGAGGAATACGTGACCGCCTCGGGGGGCAAGGTGCGCCTCGTGTACGCCGAAGACAACAGCCCCGGCGTCGGCACCATCGAAGAGCAGGCGGAAGCGGCCAAGCTGGAGGCGTTTTCGTCTTCGGAAGCCCAGTTGGCGGGCGCCGAGCTCAAGTTTGCGCGCTACGCCTTGGGCGCAACATTCCACTACAAGACCGTCCATGAGGTGTTTCCCAAGGCGCTGCAGCCCGGGTTCTACGAATTCGAAATGACCAAGATCCTTTTGCGGTTGCGCGAGAAATACGAAGCAGCGCAGATCCAAAAGGAACCGCTGGCCCAGGGCAAAGCGATCTTTGATGCCATCAAGGCCTGCAATGAGTTCGTCCAGAAGAAGGGCAAAGTCGAAGAGGCCAAGGACGAAGGCGCAGCCGGCCTGTCGCTCAAGGGAACGACCGATCCCGGACAGAAGCGCTTCGACGCCCTCGCCGCCGCCAAAGAGGACATCGCCAAGACCTGCGCGGATATTGGCAAAGCATCCGGCGCGGCGACCAAACTCAAGGGCAAAAGCCAGTTTGGCGACCAGTTGCTGCAGAGCGCCGAGCAGTACAAGTCGATTGTCGAGGAACTGGGCCAGTTCCTCTCCGGCAGTGCGGAAAGTGCCAAGGACAAGCCCAAGCAGGCCGCGATGGCCGTGTCGCAGCTGACTTCGATGATGGACGAGTTCTTCAAGGAAGTGGACCGCGCGCACACCAATTTGACGGACAGCCCCGGCCGCAAGGTCATCGGCTTTCTGTGCGGCCACGACGAGTTCTGCCCGTTTGCGGAGGCCGAGCCGTTCGTGCCCGAGCAGATGGCGATGATGATGGGCCAGAACAACCCGATGATGAAGCAGATCATGCAGGCCGCGACCCAGATCTCGCAGAGCATCGACGAAACCAACGCGCGCATTGGCGACAACCTGTTCACCAAGCGCGGGTACTCGATCCGCCGCGTCGACGGCGACGAGCCAATTGCCTCTGAAATCAGCGCCCTGATCGTATACGCGCCCCGCAAGGCCCTGCCCGAGTACACGCGCTATCAGCTGGATCAGTTCCTGCTGGCCGGCAAGCCGGTCATTTTGTTTGCGCAAGAGTGGGAAGTGGCGCTGATGAACATGGCCGCGCCCGACGACCTGGGCAACGATGTGCGGCTCGACTACTCGGCGCTGTCGGCGACCGGCAGCAACCTGCAAGAGGTGCTCAAAGGCTATGGTGTCGATCTCAAACGGGAACTGACCCTGGACAGCAAGCACGTCGAGACCGTCAAGGTCATGAAGCTGGTGCAGCGCGGCGGCTTGCAGTTCCAGACCCAGCAAGACTTTCCGTATGCGTTGGTGCCGGTCGCGACCAAATTCGACCACACTCACCCGCTGTCCAAAGCGCTGGAGACGCTGCCTGTGCCGTATCCAACCAGCGTCGAGGCCACCCCAGAGCTCGAAAAGAACAAGGAGTTCGAGGTCGTCAAGGTCATCCAGTCTTCGGAGAGTTCGGTTCGCAAGGCGGCGCCGCTGCCGGTGCTGCCGCCGGCACTCAAGGAGGTCGCGCTCAAGGCCACGCCGACCGGGCCGCACACCCTGGCGCTCTACGTGCGCGGGCCGTTCAGTTCGCAGTTCGCGGGCAAAGAGCCGCCCAAGCGCCCGGAGAAAAAGCAGTCGAACGACCCGATGCACCCGCCGCGCGACAAGCCGAGCGAACACGACCAGGAGATCGCCAAGCGCACCTTCAAAGCCAAAGGCGCCGGCAAGCTGCTGGTGGTGGCCTCGAACCTGGGCATCGAGGGGCTGTCGCGCGGGGCCGTGCTCAAAGGCTTTGAGGTGGGCAAAATGGCGCAGTTCTCCGCCGATACGCTCAAGGACTACCAGACCTGGAACTCCAACTTCCAGAACTGGCAGATTCGCATCGGCCAGGTGTCGCACCTGCTGGGTGACAACCTGCAGTTCATCGCCAACGTGATGGACTGGGCGACCGCCCACGAGGCCCTGGTCGAGATCCGCAGCAAGGGCGACATGCGGCGGCCGCTGCGCCAGATGGAGCCCGAAGAGGCCAAGAACCTGCGCTTGGGGTCGCTGTTGGCTGGGCCGCTTTTGCTGGCGCTGGCCGGCGCGCTGCGGATGATGTGGCGTCGCAAGCGCAACGAAGGCTTGAAGATCTAGGCGGCTCGGCGTACCGCTGGTGCTATTGCGCAAATCCTGAAGACGGGTGATTGAACCATGAAGCGTTCGACTTGGGTGACCCTTGCCGTGTTTGCGGCGCTGCTTGCCGTGTACTTCGGCCGCAACTTCAAGACCACCGAGAAGGGCCCGCCGCCGCTGTCAATCGACGGCTTTGTGGGCAATGTGTCGGAGCAGGAGGCGCGCGAAGCGCAGAAGAACAAGCTGCCGCCGGTCAAGAAGATTGTGGTCAAGAAGAAGGACGAGGAGATCGTGCTGGAGCAACTGCCCCAGGACCCGCCCAAGGACGTGACCCCGGACAAAGACAAGGCGCCCGAAGCCAAATGGAGCGCCAAGCGCACCTACAAGGGTCGCAGCACCGAGGCCAAGGGCCAGGTCTACCGCGCCAACGCGATGGCCGATGTGTTTGCGCGCTCGATCCGGTCGACGTTCGCCACGGCTGCCAAGGCCGACGCCCTGGCCGAGTATGGCCTGGACGCCGCCAAAGCCATCGACGTGGAAGTGACGCTGGAGAGCAAGACCGTCAAGCTGCGCATTGGCAACCTCGACAAAGGTCAAGAGAGCCAGGACTCGACCACTTGGGTGCAAGACCCAGCGCGACCGGACGCGGTGTATCAGGTTGCTGGCCGCGACCTGCGCGGCGCATTTGACGTGGCGTGGGGTGAAATCCGCGACCGCGGCCTGCTGACGCTGGATCTCGCCGCCGCCGACCGCATTGAAGTTGCCAACCCGGGCGACGGCCGCTTTACCAATTTCGCAGTCGCGCGTCCGGCCCTGACGGAAGCCCAAAAGAAAGACATCGCCGACAAGAAGCCGGGCCGCGACGCCAACGACGGTTGGACGGTGGCCGAGCCCAAAGGCTACGAGCCGGGCGACATCGGCGACTGGCTCAAAAGCATCGAGCGGATGAGCGCCAATGAGTTCCTCGATGCGGCGGAGGTCGCTGAAAAGAAAGCGGATACCGGCCTGGACGACCCCAAGGTGGCGGCCAAAGTCACCGTCAGCGCGGGCGACAAGAAGACGGTCATCGTCTTTGGCAAGACCGACGAGGCGTCGCAGTCCAAAGACGTCTGGGCGCGCATTGAAGGCCGCGACGAAGTCTACAAGGTGGCGTCGTACACGCGCGACCAGGTGCTGCAGAAGTTCGACCAGGCGCGCGACCGCGCGTTGCTCGGCAAGCGCAAGGCGGGCGTTGCGAGCGCGGTCACCTTGACGGGACCCGAAGGCAGCGTGGAATTGACCAAGGGCGCCAGCGGCTGGCAGGTCGGCGCCGCTGGATTCGCGCTGTCCGCCAAGGCGGTTGACTCGTTCTTGTCGGACTTGGATGGCGTCAAAGTCGACTACGCGGCCGACGTCACGCCCGGCACCGCTGGTCTCGACAGCCCCGAGTGGACCGTCAAGCTGACGTTTGCCGACGGTGTCGTGACTGTGGTGCTGGCCAAAGAAAAGGACGGCAACAGCATGGGGCGAATCGTGGCCGATGGCCCGATGGGCGACCTGTGGAAGCTGGCCGGGTGGAATGCGGGCAAGCTGCGCAAAGCGCTCAAGGACTTTGAGGACAAGCGGCTGCTGCCGTTTGCCAAAGACGCGGCAATGCTGGTCAAAGTGCACCCCAAAGAGGGCGCGGATTTTGAGCTGCGCAAGGACAACGGCGTGTGGAAGGTCAGCGAGGCCGGCAAGACCGTGGATGCCAAAGCCGACGCCGTCGCGACCTGGATTGGCACGCTGGCCGATCTGGAGTTTTCGGCTGGCGTCCAGGACAAGTCCGCCGCCGAAGCTGGTTTGGACAAGGACTACGCCGCCATCGACGTGACCGATGGCAGCGGCAAGGTGTTCGGGCTGCGCGTCTCTGGCACCAAGTCCGGCGAGGACACCTATGTGGGGGCGGTCCGCGACGGCCGCCTCGTGCGCACGGCCACGTTGTCGTCCTACGCGGTGGGCAACACCCAGAAAAAAGCCAGCGACTTTGCGGCCGGCGCGCCGTAGGATCTCGCGGCTGTCACCGCGCGCGAGGTCCTGGCCGTGATCGAACTGCATCAGGTCGGAAAACAATACGGAAGCGGCGAGGGCGCCGTACACGCCCTGCGCGAGGTCGACCTGCGCATCGGCGCCGGCGAGTTCGTCTCGATCATGGGGCCGAGCGGCAGCGGCAAGTCCACCCTGCTCAACCTGCTGAGCGCCCTGGATCGGCCGACTTCGGGCCGCGTGCTGCTCGACGGCCGCGACATCGGCACGCTCGACGACGACGCGGTAACCCTGTTTCGGCGCACGCGCATCGGGCTCATCTTTCAATTCTTCAACCTGTTGCCGACGATGACAGCAGTTGAAAACGTGCTGTTACCACACATACTAAACAACC
>CAXRHS010001122.1:0-3784 GCA_964230235.1 Myxococcota bacterium | reverse complement strand
CACGCCAGCCGTGTCGAGCGCGGTCGCCTCGGGCCCGGCATCTTCGGGTGCGCCGGCTTCTTCGGCTGCGGCGTCTTCCACGTTTGCATCGACGTTGCCGGCAGCGGTGTCCGCACTCGCGCCCACATCGGCTTTGTTCGGGTTTTCCAGCGGTACGTCGTCGCCGCAACCGGCGATGCCGACAGCAGCGGAAAGGACAAGGCACAAGACACGGGAGCGGCGGGTCGACATGGCGCGGTCCGGGCCGCAATGGATGGGCGGCGTGGTCCGCCAGCATAGCCGGGCGCTTGTCGCGGCGGCAATGTGACAACCCTGAACTTTGTCGTGGCGATGTCGCGGGCGGGGCGCAAAAACGCCGGCACCCGCGCCAGCCGAGAGATCGTTTGGCGCGGGCGCCGTTGAACCACTTGAAACGGCTACGCCTGGTCGCGGCGCCGCACCACCAGCACCGCCACGCCCGCCAGCGCGGTCAGCAGCGCCAGCCACCCGCTCTGCGGCGCCGTGGCGGCAGTGCACATGCTGTCCTTTTTGGCGCTTCCCGCGCTCGCAGCCGCAGGCGTCGGCGCCACTTGCGCGTCATCCCAGCCGCTGATGGCGTCGACCCCAGGCACGTGGCCGCTGGGACCTGCGTCCGCACCCGCACTGCCGATGTCGGCCCCCGCGTCGCTGCCCGTCGCGGTCTGCTTGGGCGGCAACTGGCCATCGACCCAGCCGTCCTTTGGCGTGCACCAGTTGCCCGGCTTCTTCCACACGCCGACTTTGGTGTAAATCGGCTCGGACTTGGGCGGCAGCCACGGCGCCGGCGGGGTCAATACCAGGTCCTTGGGCAGGCTCGGCTTGCCGGGCTTGGCGCCGATGATGGCTTGATCGACCACCGCCACCTGACCCTTGGCGATGCCCACCGGGTTGCCGGTCTCGTCTTGCAGGTACGTGTAGAGTGCTGCCGGGGCGTCCTTGAAGCGCGCGTCGGTGGCGTTGTTGTTGCCCGCAAACACCCACGAACCCAGGCCGTCGATGCTGATGCGCCAGCTGATCTCGCCGGCACCGGTTCCGTCGTACCACGGATACCAGCCGTTGGGGCACACCTGGTTCGTTTCGATGCTCCGATCGGCCGCCACGTCCGGCAAACTCGCGTTGTAGGCAAACACCGGATCGCGGTCCATTTCTTCGGGCGAGATGCGCATCGACAAACGCGTGACTTTGCCCGACTCGCCCAGCAGATTGCCGACGGTGAACAGCGGATCAATGATGCCTTCTTTTATGACCTTGCCAAGCGCTTGACCGTCAAAGGTCATGGCTTGCAGGTCTTCGTGGCTCAGCTTGAGCCCTTGGGCCGGAAAATCGCAGGTCGGCGGGCCAAACGCCATCGTCCAGTACGTGCCACACGACTTGAGGTTGGCCAGCATCTGGACCGGCGCGATCTTGGGGAAATTCTTCTTCAAGTTGAGCACCGGCTCCAGAACCTCGGCGATTTCGTCGTTGATTGGCAGCTGGCTCTGCGGCAGGTACTTGGCCAGTTCGTCGTAGTTCTTGAGGGCCGCGAGCTTTTGCAGGTCAAACTTCTGCAGCGGCGACAGCTCTTTGAGCGACGCGCCAGACTGGACCGCCTCCGTCACGAACGCATGGCCAGCCGCCTCGTCGATGCCGGCGGCCACGACCTGCGCCATGTTCTTAGGCACGCGGCAGTCGTAGTTCTGCTTGTCGGCGCACGGCAGGTATTGGAAAGCTCCCACCAGGTTCATGCTCAATGTCTTGGGTACGATATCGAAGTGGTTCTTGACCACCGCCCGACCGGGGCCGCCAATGGTGACCACGACGGCCATATCTTCCGAGGCGGCGATCGAGGTCAGGCGCAGCGGCACGCACGCCTCGGCGTCGTCCATCTCCAGGGTCACCGGGCGGATCGCTTCGACGCCCTGCCCGTTCGACAGCTTGATCGCCACGAACACATCGCCCTTTTCGGCGTGCGACTGGATGATGGGCGTCGCCTTCTTGGGGGTCGCATAGCCGCGGTCGTTCAACCATGTGCTGAGCTTGGCCGCGTCGCTGCCCTTGATGACCACGTAGTCGTAGGGCCCGGTGGTGCCCGAAGCGAGCACTTCGACTTCGGGCGAGCCGGGCGACTTGGTGCCGGTGGTCCCGGCATCGGCGCTGGACTGCGGCGGTCCGCCACCGCCGGCCGACGCATTCATCATCAGCTGCTCTTTGCAGCCTTCGTAGGGATCGCGGCAGTTCTCCGGTGGGCGCTGTTTGACCGAGTACCGCATGCGCATCCGGCCATCGAGGGCGTCGAACACGATGCGCGACCCCACACCGACGGTCGGCAGTTTGGGCACCGGCACCACCCAGCCAAAGTCCTTGGCCAGGCCGCTGTAGCGCACCTCGACCCACACGATGGACTTCTTGGTCTTCTCGTCGCGCACAAAGAGCACGCGCTCGGCGTCTTGGACCACGGTCTGGTCCGGCGTCGGCGACGGGGGCGAAAAGCAACCGCCGCACGCGAGCGCATCGGGCGGCAGCGCAAGCGGGGTCGCCAGAGCGACGGCCGCGAAGGCGAGGCGCAGGCTGCGCCGGGTGGGCAAGGGGTGCATGGAGTCCTCCAAATCGATGTTCGTCCCGCCGCAGCAAGGCTACGGCACGCTGGCTCTGGCTGCAAGAGCCGTGCCAAGCAGCTTGAACGAAGCAAATCATTGATTTTGTTGGCTACATCGAGATACCGCGCGGACGCCAACTGCCACTTTTCGCACCAGTGTTGTTTTTCACACCACAAGGAGGCTGCTGGGATTGCCGGGCCTGCGCAGCCGTGGCACCTGATGGCAAAGGTGCCGACCACCGCCAAGCCTGTCCGAACTCCTGCGGTGCCCTGCAACGGCGCATTGACGTTGGTGGTTGCGCAGTGCCTCGCGCAGATCGCGACGATCGCCCACGCCGACGGCGACCGCGAGGGCAAGGCCGGCATTTTGGTGCTCGAAGTGGGCCGCGCCGCCGATGCGCTCAAGGCAGCGGAGGATGGCCACCTGGAGCGCAAGCAGGCGCGTTTTCTTTTCCTCAAAGCGCTGGCTTTGGAGCAGCTGGGGCGGATCGCCGACGCCTGGCAGGTCATCCAGCTGGTGTTGTCGCGCAAGGACGTCGCGGAGCTTTTCAGGCCACGGCGACGCCAAACCGCGCCAGCCCCGGCACGATGACCTGGTCGATGGTCTCGACCAGCAGCAGCCTCGCCCGCGCGCCACTGCACACGCCGACCTGGGCCAGCTCTGCGCCCATCCCGTCGTGCGGGGGCAAGTGGCCGAGCTCATGCTCGACCAGGTGCGTCAGCGCAGTGTCGAGGTAGGCCGAAAGGCCGCGCGCCAGCGCCTGCGGCAGCGGGGCCAGGTCGGCGAAAAGCGACCAGCCGAATCTGGCATGGCCTACCTCGTCGGCCAGGATCGCGTCCAGAACCGACTTCAATGCCGGCGGGCCGATCTGCAAGGTCTCGGCGCGAATCAGCGCCACGGCAACGGTTTCGGAAAGGCAGCACACCGAAAGGACGTTGCGCAATAGCGCTTCCAAAGGCTCGACATCGTCGTGGTCAGGCACTTTCGGCAGTGCGGGCAGTGGTGCGCGCGCCTCGCCGCCAAACGCCAACACCACGGCGGCACATTGGCGGGCGTGGCGGAGTTCTTCGCAGGCAAATTCTGCCAGTTGCGTCTGGCGCTGGGCGCTCAGACCGGCGGCCATCGCCTGGCCGACCAGGGCGCTAAACACCCGCGCCGACGCAGGTTCGTTGACCATGCGGCCGCGCCCG
>CAXRHS010001121.1:0-4300 GCA_964230235.1 Myxococcota bacterium | reverse complement strand
GCGCGTCAAAACCGATGGTGGCGATGCCGACGGGCGCGCCGGTGTTGGCCGGCACCGACAACTGCGCCGCCATGCCCTCTGCCGCCGAGCGGAACGAACCGCCGGTGCCGTGACCGAAAAGCGCGACCGGCCAGCCGGCCGCCGGCTTGGTCTGGCCTTTGGGGATGGTGATGGCCACGCAGACGTTTTCATAGTCCACCAACGCGGGCTTGCCGTCTGCTGCGACGTTGGCTGCCCCTTCGCGCTTCTTTTCGGTCGGCTTTGTGTAGGCCAGGTAGGGGCGCTTGCCATTCTGGATGTAGGGCAGCGAGACCTTGGCGTGGATTTCGTAGAACGGCAGCTTGTCGGCATTGGCGGGGCACGCGCGCGGGTCGGGCGTGCCGGCTTTGCCGAGCGGTGTGGCCGCCCAGGTGTCATCTGCGCAGGGCGACTTGACGCCTGCCGCGCAAACCACCGGGGCGCCATTGGGTGCGAACGCTGGCTTGACCGCGCTGGCAACCAGGTCCGCCAATTGCTGTGTGAACTTGCGGGTGTTCATGGTCGTGAACACGGTAGCAGTGACTGGCTTGACCGCCGGGTTGGCCTTGAGGAACGCGCGCAGCGGCGCATACACGCTCCAAGCCGGCTCCAGTGCGGCGTCGGTGGGCTTGGCGTCCGCCAGCAGCAGGTCGAGGTCCGAGCCGCGCGCCGGCGCGGCCAGATCCGTCCGCGGCTTGGCGGTGTCGGCCAGCTTGTCGGTGCAATCGTTGGCGCAAGTCAGGTTGGTTTCGCCCAGCGTCTTGTCGCACAGACCGTTGCCGCATGCCTCGCGAATCCCGTCGGTGACCACCACTGCGTAGGGGGTCTCGGGGTCGAGCACCTCACCCCAGCGCGCGTGCACGTACAGCCAATTGCGGCAGATGTACTTGTTGCGCTCTTCGTGGAAAGCGAGGCTCTCCTTGCTGTCCTTGGCCTCTTTGCTCGCCACAGGCACGTCGGCGCCGGTCTTGAGGTTGATGAGCCGCACCGTCGCCTGCTCTTTGGCGACAAACGGCACCGCCTTGAGGGTTTTGGGATCAACGGTGCGCGTAAAGCGCAAGTAGGCCGCAGTGGTGAGGCCCCAACCGGTCATGTCGGTTGCCATCGACTCGACGACGCGGTCGACCGCGTCAAACCCGATGACGCCCAGCCCGGGCCGTGGGTGGCCGGCCAGGTCGAGGGTGCCGCCTTTCTTGCGCAAATCACTTGGAAACGGCATCGCGTAGTAGTCAGCCGCTACCCCCGCGCGCGGCACATGCAACACGGCGCCGAACGGTGCCTTGGCCTCCGCGTCGTCGCTGCATTCCACGCCAGGAAAAAGGTCGGGGTTCAGCAGCAAGCTGCCGGGAATACACTCTTTGCGCGTCGCCGAGCACGCGAGCCCGCGCCGACAGTCGCCGGTGACGGTGCACTTGGCCGCCAAATCGCCCTGGCCGGTCGCGTTCTTGCACACGCCCGACAGGCCGATGCTGTCGCACACCATGCCTGGCGGGCACTGTGCGGCGCTGGTGCACTCCTCGCCTTCGGGCGCGACTGCGGTCGCGCTTGCCACCGTGCAGGCACCGCAACTCGACGCACCGGCGGCACAGCTGGTGACGGGCAGCTGCTTGCAAAACATGCCCTTGCCACAGTCCGAGGACTTCTCGCAGCTGTCATTGGCCTTGCCAGCTCCGGCCGGCTGCGCCGTGCAGAATCCCGCCCAACTGCAGTGCAAACCGGCCTGGCACTCGTCTGCCAGCAGGCATTTGCCGTTTTCGGCGGTGTTCGGCTTGGCCGCGCACTTGCCGGCGTCGCAGGTCAAGCCTTCGCGACAATCGGTCGTGGCCTTGCATGCCCCGCCGATGCCCAGGCCCGCGAAACTATTGGCGACGGTAGTGTCCGTTGCGTCCCTCTTCGCCGCGTCGACGCCAGCCCGCTCGAAGTACGGCTCGCACGCGACCAGCGCGCACGCCGCCGCCGCAGCCGCGCAGGCTGTCTGGATGTCATGGAGTTTCCGCATCTTGCCCCCCAAATTGCCACGCATGTCGCCGCGCCGGGCTACAGCGCACCATCGATGACCTTGACGGCGTTGATGACGAATTCCGGTTGCAGTTCAATCTGCACACCGCCACCACCCAATGTAATGCCATACAGATTCTGCTGAGGAATCCAGATCCGTTGGAAAATCTGAATCCAGGTCGTCTCCGCGTTGATGACCGCCTTCTTGGTCTTGACCGTGAACTCGGCCTTGGGATCGAGCGCGAAACGCTGCGGCGTGGTCGGCGAAATCCCGGTCAAGTAGCGCTGCTTGACCAGCACGGTGTCGTCGCCGCCATTGGCCGACGACACGCCAATCTCGGAGTTGCTGAAAAGCTTGGTGATCGACACGGTCTCACCCGGCTTGCCGCCCACCTTGGCTTCGTAGTAGTCGAGCTTGGTGAACTCGGCGCGGATCGCCACAATTGCATCCGGACTGGTATTGTTGCTCAACACTTCTTTGATTTTCTTGGCCTTTGCGGTGTCAAGCAGCTGAAACTTGATGCGCGCCTCCATCATCATGCCGCGAAACCCTTGGCACTGCTGCACGCAGCGACTGGGATCGCCGCAGTTGGTGATGATGAAGTTCAAGTCCTTGAGCAAAGAGTCTTTTGCTTTGGACTCGATGGTCGGAACCACCACGCTGCGATTGCACTCGCCGTCGATGGTCATGATGCCCTGGACGTGGGCCAGCGTCGCCGATCCCAGGCTGGTCGGTAGACCCGGCGGCGCCTTGCTGGTGCCAGACGACGACGTCAGTGCCTTGCCAAGCACCTGATCGGCGCCGGGCCACTTCAAGTCGGTCGACACCTTTGGAATCTTCTCCTTGGCGCCCACGGTGATTTCGCCGGCTGCGTTCAGAAACGAACACGCCCCGGTCGTCAAGGTGGCTGCAAGCACAAGCAGCATGCGCGGTTGGGCTTGGTTCATGGCGTCCTCGCTGAGGCCTGGGCCATTGGCCCGGCGGGTGATGCGCGGGCTACTTGTCGCTGCCCTTGCCGTAGGCAAAACCGAACTCGCCGTACAGGTTCACGTCGACCGTGTTGGCAAAGAAGCTGTCGGGGCCGATGCCAAATGGCGTCAGCGCTTCCAAGTTGACGTGGAAGAAATCGAAGATGCGGTAGCGACCCTTGAGGATGAAGATGTCGCGGGTGGTAAAGGTGGTATCGAACAGCGCGCCTGGCGACTTGGCCGACCGACGGTGGAAGGTCGCCAGGAACTGAAAGCCACTGATATGCGGCACTTCCAGGTGCACAAACACGTTGTTGTCGGGCGTGGAGTCATTGACCTCTGCCGCAATCGCCATCGCGAGGTAGTCCGCGACCTTCCAACTGGCCTCAAAGAACAGGCCGTAGACTTTTGCGCCGCCGTTTGCCTTGGGATCGCGCCCCAAGATCGCCTGCAGCTTGGTGCCGTTCTGGTCCAAGATCCGATCGCCGATGCGGTACTGTACCCGCTGGATCTCGTACATGGTATCGAAGTAGCTCGGCAGGTAGTTCTGGTCGTAGCGGCGCACTTCTGCGCGCAACCGGACGGCGTGCACCGGGTCTTCGCCAAGGTTGAGGCGCAGCAAGTGGCCCCACGCTAGGCCCGACGACATCAGGCCGCGAATGCCCGGCTTGGTGGGCGCCGTATCCCACAGCGGATCCTTGTTGTTGACCGGCAGACCGCTGGCGAGAAACGAATAGTCCAGGTAGGTCTTCCAGTCCGTCGACTTGGTGTCGACCAGCTTGACTTCGGCGTCCAAGCCAAACGACGCGACCTTGGTCGCTACGTACACGGGCTTGAAGGACTTCTGGTCGATCAGGTACTCGGACTCGCGCAGACCGTCTTTGTCGACATCGTTGAAGTCGAGGTCATTGCGCAGCGGCGCATCCAAGTCCACGGCCGCAGTCGCGCCAATGGAGAACGACCGCATCACATAGCTGTCGCGGTCGATGAGCGACAGCGGCTTGAGAAAGAACAAGCCACCGACCAGGTTGGGTCGGGTGATGTTGTTGACGTACACCTCGCCGCCGCCGTAGTCGGTAAAGCCGTCGAACTCAGCGCTGACCTGCCGCGAATTGAGATTCAAGTTCGGGTTGTAGCGCTTGAGGATGGTGCCGTGGCCGAGCGAGCTGGCTTTGAAGGCGTTGACGTCGAAGTAGACCCGTTCTTCCTTGCCGCCCCAAGTGATGTTGCGGATGAGTTGCGCGTAGTCCTGGCCTTCATCCCAGTCTTCTTTGCGCAGGCGGCCGATGTTCGAGAAGCCCTTGCCAGGCCGCGC
>CAXRHS010001120.1:0-3555 GCA_964230235.1 Myxococcota bacterium | reverse complement strand
TGCCACGGACAACAAGGCGCCGGGCGCGGCAGCTGGGCAGTTCAACCCCAACGCGGTCAACCCGGCGAGCCACGAGGCGGAGTCGCGGGCCGCGCCAGGCCCGATGGGCGCCGACCGCCAAACCACGCTGACGACCGCGGCCGCCAATCCGCTTTTCGAACGCGAAGCACTCGATTTCGAGCGCAACCTCGGCAGCAAGGCGGCCATCGACGGCGTCGCGCCGGCGGCCAGCATCATGGGCAAGGTCAAGAACTACTTCGACGCCCGCGTGCAGCTGGCAGGCGGCGGTGCGTCCGAGGCCGGCCGGGCCGCCTTGGAGGCTCTCAAGCAGAAGTGCATGACGACACGGCAGAACTTTGCGGGCGCTGTGCCGAACGACGTGGCTGCACTGGACGCTGTCATGGCGAGCGCGCTGCAAATCGAGCAGGACCTCGCCAACTTCGATGCCGCCCGGCAGGTGGCCAACCAGGCCGCCGGCGCTGCGACCATCCGCGAAATGATGACGTTCATCTACCACTTTGGCGAAAAGGTGCTCAACGACGAGCACCTCAAGACCACCGACGCCAACGCGACCGCGCAGTTGCAGACCGTGGCCCAGACCGCTGGCTTGAACATGGCGATCCTGCGCAAGTTCGAGGGCAGCTCGATGTGGCACGTCCAGCGCGACAACCAGGCTGCGGTGCGCTTGCCGGCCGGCACTCCCGCCATCGCCGGTCAGTCGGCCGATGTCGTGGCCAGTCAGGCGACCACGCGCGGCGTCGCCCAGCCGATCCGCAACCAGGTCAACGGCACCCCCGACGCGCGGGGAGGCGACATGTCGGCGCGGCCGGTGGGCGCGCTCGACCCGCAAGTGCAACCCGGCCCGCGCGAGCGCGAGCGCATGGGCTTGACGGCCGACGATCAGACCTCGCTGATTCAGTGGTCTGAGGGCACCAAGCGCTTGATGATCAACGAAATTGATCCGTGGGTGCAGGCGATGCGCGCCATGAGCCTGCCGCTGGCGGGCGGCCCGTCCGGCACGACCAACATGCTGATGAACGTCAACGACGTCATGCAAGGCGCGAGCGCTGAAGGTGCGCGACTGGCTTGCATCGGCTACCTGCTGCCGATTCACGCGCACACGCTGGTCGAGGTGATGACCTCTGCCGCGACCCATGGCGCTGGCTACACGGCCGGCCAGCAGATGTACCGCAACATCGGTCCGTACAGCGAAGAGCAGTTGCGCGAATCGTGTGGCCTGCAGCCGGCCAAGGCCGACGGCAAGAAGCGCTTCCCGGATGAGGCCGCGCCGACGCCCGATGCGGCCGCGACCGCTCAGGCCGGTGCAGCCTGATGCGCAAAGGCCGCACACCGGTTCAAGCGCGGCGCGCTGACCTCAGCGAGCGATGACCGCCATGCAAACCTGCATCGACGACGGCTGGCTGGTCGGCGGTCAGCACCTGCTGCCCGCGTGGCCGTTCGCGCGCAAGTGGTCGCGGCAGAACCACGGGCCCGGCTGCAACAACCTTGTCTGTGGCCAGTGTGGCCGCAAAGTGCTCTCGGCCGTGGTCAACCCGCCGGTCGCGGAAACGCCGCTGGCGCACTACCAGCGTCTTGCGGCTGGTTTTCCGCAGTTTGACCCGGGGGCCGGCATCTGGCGGCTGTATGCCTGCCATTGCACCCAGCACATCGAGACGGGCAGCGCGTGCGCGCCGGAGCCGGACCCAAACTGGGGTTCGAGCACGGCGTGGCGTTGTGCCGGTCATCCCACGCTGCATGCGCCGTGCGAAGCGCTCGGGGTGATGCTGGGCGACGGCTGGTGGGATCAGGCCGTCGAGAGCCTGGCGCTGGACACGTCGCTTGAACGCCAGGGATCGATTGGCACCGCGCTTGGGGTGGTGTGGGCCGCGCTGGCTGGCGCGCAACGCGATGCGCTGGCGGAGGCGATGCTGCGCGCCGTGCGCCACCCCGACCTCGAGGTGCGGCTGCGGGTCGTGCAGGCGTTCGTTTTGCTCGATGTGGCGCCGCAGTGGCCGCGGCGGCTGGCCCAACTGGCGATTGCCGAGCCGCAATGGACGACGCCAAGGTCAGCGGTGGCGCGGCCGCTGGACTCCATCGACTGGTGGGTGGCCCGCGCCTGTGCCGCCATCTCGCCGCCGGCGGGAGCCAACGGCGACGACCGCGAGCGGTCGCTCGTGCTGCTGCGCCGCGTGGTGTTGCAGCCGCCGGGCGGCGACTACCTCGCCAGCACCCTGGCCATGCTTGACCAGGCGTGGACCGCGGAGCACATCGCGGCCATCGCTGCGGTGGACCAGGGCCAGGGCGAGGCAGCGCTGCACTGTCTGCGCGACAAGCCTGAGCTGCACGCGGCCGCGCTCGCTCGGTTGGGCACGTAGCTTTTCAGCCGTGTCGCTTTTGGTCGCTTTTGCCGGCTGGTCTTTCGACCTGCGCAGTGCCGCTGACTTGCGGCAGGCGTTGCGCACCTCGCTCGACGGCGCCGCGGCGCTCGGCGGCCCGATCGTCCTGGTCGGCCGCGAGGTCGACATTCCGGCCTGGACGTGGTTGGGCGAGGTCTGCTTGCTGCGCAGCGACTGGCTGCCGGCGGTCGCGGCTGCTCTGCACGACGTCGTGCACCATGGCAGCGACCTGGAGCGGCAGGCGCTGGTCGACGCACTAGCCAATGAGCCGACCACCGTTCGCCTTTTGCCTTGGACCGCCGCATGGGGAACCCGATTTGGCGAACTGACGGGAACGAGGGCGGGGACCGGTTGGGGCGGATCCAGCACGGCTCCGCGCCTGGACCATGTGTTGGCCAACCACGAGCGCTACGCCGAGGCCTGGACGCGTCAGCCGCATGAAGTGATTTGGAACTTGCGCCCCTTGCCGTTGGCGACGCCGCAACACCTGCAGTCGCTGCTGGAGCGGTCGGCGCGCACGGGCCGAGGCCCGCAAACGCCGTGGGGCGACCACGGCTGGGACTGGTTGGCGCAACAGGTCGCGTTCGTGCCGTGGATTGCCGATGCGCTGACTGAGCTTCTGCCCTGGGCTTTGTGCGGTGAACCGGCCTGGGGCTACGCCGCCCTCGACTATTTGCTGCTCGGCCAGGACAGCTGGCGCTGGCGCGACCTGGTGCGGCAGTGGCGCAGCGCACCGCCGGCTTGGGCCACCACGCCAACGAAGGTCAAGCCCAAGGGTTGGGGGCGCAAAGCGCGCCAGACTCAGGACTCCGCTCTGCGAACCTGGGCCGATCTTGCTTTGCGGTTTGAGACCTTGCACGGCAAGCAGGCGCCGCCTGTCCTGGACTTGCCGCTGCCATAGCCGCGTGCGCCGACCTGCGCTATCGTCGCCAAGCTGCCCCGCGGCCCAGCGCCGTTTGCGAGGAACACCATGGCTGACCGACCGCTTCCCGCCATCGGGCCGCGCCAGCGCGCCGCTGCGCACGTGCTCTTGCGGCTGGCCTACGACCGCTGGGCGCCTCCGCCGGCTGCAAGCGAAGAACGGGCAGAGCACGCGCGCCTGGCCGCGACGCGAGCGCTGCTCGACGCGCCAGATGCCGACGATGCGCCGCTTGCGGCC
>CAXRHS010001119.1:0-4039 GCA_964230235.1 Myxococcota bacterium | reverse complement strand
GGCTTGACCTGCTCGGCGGCATGCCAGACGGAGAAGCCAACGACCGGGCCTACGAGCGCCTGCAGCGCGCCTTCCGCGGCCGCGCCGGAACCTGGCTGTCCTTGGATGCCGCCAAGGTCGCCGCCGATGAAGTCGAGACCGCCGCAGTTGGCGACCCCGCACAGCTCAAGCGCGAGTTGAGCGAGGCCGGCGCAACGACCGCGCGGTTCCTGGTGCCGCGCGAGTACACGCAAGTTTGGACGCTGCGCAATCCGACCAAGCACCCGGTGGTCGTCGACTTGCGCTCGACGGCGGGCCGGATCGTGCGCCAGTTGGATGCCGGCGCGACCGCCAGTGGCACCCTCAAGGCCGCATGTCCGCCGCTCGGTCCACCTTTGCGCAGCAAGGTCGGCTTGGTTCTCGAGTATCGCTTTGGCTGCGACGTCGCCAAGGCCGCGCCCAAGCTCGGGGCGGTGCGGCCGCTGCGGCGCGACCTCGCGATTGATCGCAAGGCGGGCGACCCGGACCCGAGCCTGGAGGCCATCGCCAAGCTGTGGTCCAGCAACCCGGGCACGCGGCTCGCCGACGTGCACTTGTGGGCCATCGATGAAGCGATGCGCAAGCGCGGCGACGAAGTCGGGCAGGTCTCCGGCAAGGTCCACGCCGGCGAACGGACCGCCTCCGGAGGACAAGCGGTCAAGGTCGAGTTGCGCAACAGTAGCGCGCGCGACCTGACCGTGGTGTTTGAAGTCGGCACCGGCCGGGATGAGCGGTTGACGGTGCCGCACAGGGGCAGCGAGTCGATTCGTCTGGAGCTGCCGGCAGGCAAGGCCCCAGAATTGCACATCAAAGCGGCAGTACCCAAGCTGCGGTCGCTGGACTGGCTGGTCGGCCTGTGGAGCTTCCAAGGCGTGTCGCTGGTGATTCTGCCGGGACCGGGCGGCCTGCAAGCGTGGGCAGTCGAACCGGCCGCCGGCGATGACGCCAGCCCTAAGCTGCACGCCTTCGCGGTTCGGCAGGTGGGCGCCGAGGTGGTGCTTGAGGCCGAGCCGCCGGGTCTGGTTGCTCTGGCCCTTTTCGCCGACAAAACGCCAGCCGCATGCGACAAGCGCTGCGCCATCGCGGTCAAGATCAAGCTCACGGATCAGGATCGCTTCATCGCTGGCGCAGGCCGGGTGCTGCTGGCGGTGGTCGAGATTCCGGGCAAGACCGGCACGTTCGAGTTCAACGCCGACAACTAGCTGTACTTGAAAATCTTTTTTGTGGTGTACGGCGGCTTATGCGCCAACCCCAGATCCGCCCCGGCAAGTGTGCGCGCCGCAGCCACTCTGCAATGTTTGCGCACCTGGGCAAACCCGTTGCCGCCTCGCTGCCTTTTTGCCATGACCAATGCTGGGCGGGCGTTTCGCCCGCATTCCGGCGTATGCGCCACGGCTGGCGCGCTGGTAAGGAACAGGGGTCATGCACGGCAGATCGTCACCATGGCGGTGGGCGACGCGGGTCGGTTGGTTGACTGCGGTGGCATTGTCGCCCGCACTCGCCCACGCAGCGACCTCGACGTTTACCCCGACCGCAGATGCACGCGTCCAACGCGGCAATCCGAGCACCAACTACGCCACCGCTGACTTGCGCACGGCAGCGACGTCGACGGGCTCGGACAAAGAAACCTACCTGCGCTTTTCGGTGACCGGCATCAGCGGTACGGTGAGTGCGGTCAAGCTTCGGCTGTACACGACGACCTCCATCGCCAACGGGCCTGGGGTCTTCTTGACCAGCAGCAGCTGGACCGAAACCGGCCTGACCTGGAACAATCGGCCGGCCGCCACTTCGGCGCAACTGGCCGATGTCGCGGCGACGACCAAGAACACTTGGGTCGAATGGACCCTTCCGGGCGCTGTCACTGGCAACGGCGACGTCAACGTGCTGGTCCGCCATCAGGCAGCCTCGACGTCGATTTTCCACAGCCGCGAGGGCACCAACAAGCCGCAGTTGGTGGTCACGTGGACCGCTGCCGGCTGCACCTCGGGCACCGCCTGCAACGACGGCAATGCTTGCACGAGCGGCGACGTCTGCACGGCAGGCGTCTGCGTGGGCGGCCCAGCGGTCACCTGCAACGACGGCAACGCCTGCACCACCGATTCGTGCAACACCGCGACCGGGTGCGTGTTTACCAACAACACCGCCAGCTGCAATGTGGACGGCAACGCCTGCACCGCCGACGTGTGTTCGGCCGGCGCGTGTTCACCCGGACCTGCGCTGGTGTGCAACGACGGCAACGCCTGCACCGACGACACCTGCAACTCGAGCACCGGCTGCGTCTACGTCAACAATACGGCGCCCTGCACGGCCGACAGCAACCCGTGCACGATCGCCGCTTGCGCGGGCGGCACCTGCCAGGTCGGCCCCAACACCAAATGTAGCGACGGCAATCCTTGCACCGTCGACAGCTGCAACAGCGCCAACGGCGCCTGTTCGTACACCACCGACGCCAACTGCGGCGCCGAGACACCTCTGCCATTCGGGGCGACCTGGAAATACCTTGTCTCCAACGCCGCCGGCCCTGCGGGTTGGACGACAAGCGGATTCAACGACGGCGCGTGGTCGTCTGGAGCGGCGCCGCTTGGCTACGGCACGACCGGCCTCGCCACCACCATCGGCTACGTTGGCAACAGCAACAACAAGAACATCACCACGTTCTTCCGCAAGAAGTTCTTCATTTCCAAAGTCAGCGACTACAACCAGTTGATTCTGACCATCAAGCGCGACGACGGCGCAGTGGTCTACCTCAACGGCAGCGAGGTGTACCGCACCAACCTGGCGCTCGGCGCCGTGACCTACACCACCAAAGCAGTGGTCGATGCGACCGGCGACGAAACGCGCACTTTCGCGCTGCCTGTCAGCCAGTTGCTGCTCGGCGAGAATCAACTGGCCGTCGAACTGCACCAACTGGCGGGTAATTCGGCCGACCTGCTGTTTGACCTCGAACTCGGCCGCAAGTGCGGCGTGCCCATCGGCAGCGCCGCCAATGAGGCGTTCGAGACTTTGTGCGACGGCCTGGACAACGACTGCGACGGCAATACCGACTTGTTGATGCCGTACGGCGCCAACGTGTGCAGCACCGGCCAGGCCGGGGCTTGCGGCGCCGGCGTGTCGGCCTGCATGGATGGCGCCAAGGTGTGTCTGGTTTCGCCGCAGACCGCGGAAAGCAAGAACGGCCTGGACGACAACTGCGACGGCGTCGTCGACAACCTGCCGACCGTGGCGCAGAAGAACCTCAAGGTGCGCGTGTTGATGCCACACGCCATGTGGTCGGACTCGCCGACGTATGCGCAAGGCGTCATTGAGATGTTGGAGATGGCGGGCGTGCCGTACCTGGCCTACACCAGCGGCTCGCCGGAAAAAGCCACGGACTGGTACACCGGTTTCGACACCCTGAGCGATTATGCGGTGGTCATGATCCCCGGCTACGTCGAAGACACGATCCTGGCCGGCTGGCAGATGCAAAAGCTGACTGACTACATGAACGCCGGTGGCATTGTGGTGCTTTTCAAGCCGCTTGGTCCGACCGTCGGCGCGTTTGCCGGTCACACCAGCTTCACCAACTTGACGACGGCGCGCACCGTTCGCATCAGCAACAACGTACCAGCCGCGCTGCTGCTGGAGGCACCGGAAGAGCGCGACTTCCTGCTGTCGAAAGACCCCTCGTTCTCGCCGGTCTCGCTCTACACATTTGGCATCGACGCTACCCAGAACGTCGCCACCTGGGGCGTCGCGCGCGACGGCGCCACCAACCTCGGCGCCACTTTCACCCGCAAGCCGGTCGGCAGCGGCGCCCTGTACGCGCTGGGCTACGATCCGCTGAGCTACACGTGGATGCGCTGCTACGTCAACTGCTTTGACCCGGGCCGCGACATCCTGGTCGTCCTGATCAAAGCCTGGCTGCGCGAAGCCGGCGGCGGCCACATGGCCACCAAGCACACGGCCCCCTCGACCGGCAGCTCGATCGCGGGCATGAGCCACGACATCGACGCGCCCGACAGCCACAACGCGGGCAGCGAAT
>CAXRHS010001118.1:0-2304 GCA_964230235.1 Myxococcota bacterium | reverse complement strand
CATCACCAACGGCGTGCATGCCGACCTGTATTTCGTGGCCGCCCGCACCGGGCCGGGCAAGCGCGACATGGCGATCATCGCCGTGGAAAAGGGCACCCCGGGCCTGTCGGTCGGCCGCCGGCTTGAGAAGACAGGCTGGCTCTGCAGCGACACCGCCGAGCTCGCGTTCGAAGACTGTCGCGTGCCCGTGCGCAACCTGCTTGGCAATGAAGGCGAGGGGTTCTACTACGTGATGGCCAATTTTGGCGGCGAACGGCTGGTCGGTGCGCTCACCGCCATCGCCGGTGCGCAGCGCATCCTCGACGTCACCACCGACTGGTGCAAGACGCGGATGGCTTTCGGCAAGAACCTGATGGGTTTCCAGACAGTGCGCCACGAAATCGTCCAACTCGAGACCGAAATCGAAGCGGGCCGCCAGTTGTGCTACCGCACCGTCGATCTGGTCGTTCGCGGCGATGCGGCCTGGCGCGAGATCGCGATGTGCAAGCTGTACTGCGGCGAAGTGGCCAATCGCGTTGCCGACCGCTGCGTGCAACTGCACGGCGGCATGGGCTACATGGACGAGTGCGAGGTGTCGCGCGTTTTCCGCGACATGCGCCTCATCACCATCGGCGGCGGTACCAGCGAGATCATGCGCGAAATACTGACCAAGATCTGCCTGTAGCTCACGGCAACTTGGTCGAGATTTCGCCGACGCCGAACCGCACCGCCATGCCATCGGTGCCCGGTGCGACCAGAATCTGGCCGCCGACCGCCCAGATTTCGCCCTCGGGACTGACCCACGCAGCGTGAAAGTCGTTTTCGGTCACGTCGGGCAAGTCGTTGCGCTGCGTCCAAACGCCGCCTTTGCGCTCAAATAGCGAGCCGCCGGCGCCGACCGCAACCGGATTGCCCTTGGCGGGAACAAACACGCCGCTCAGCATCGGCAATTTCTGCTTCGGCACGTACCTGGTCCATTTGCCGTCGGCCGCCATCTGGGTGATGACGCCTTCGTTGCTGCCGCCGACCGCCACCAACGCCGGGTCGGCCGCCGCGTCGTTGCCATGGACCGTGGTCAAGTTGCGAATCACGTCGCTCGAAACGCTGCTCCAGGCCTTGCCGTCGTAGCGCACGATGGCGCTCGGCTCATTGTCGGTCTTGCCCGTGTAGGTGCCGACGACATACAAAATACCCTTGTGGCGCCACGCTTTGAACCACATGTTGGCTTTGAACAGCAACTCCTGCGGCACGTCTGCCGGCGCCCACTGTTTGCCATCCCAACGCCAGATGAACGGGCAGCCGACGCCCGGGGCGCCGCAGCCACCTTCGCCGCCTACCGCCCAGGCTTCGGTGTCCGACACCGGCACGATGCCAAAGACGGTTTGGGTTCCCGGAGTCTTGTCGACCGTCACCGAGCCGTCGGCGCGCTTCCAGCGGGCAATTGTACCCTTGGTGCCGCCCATCCAAACGTCGCCCTTTTCCAAGCCAGCAACCCACCACATGTCCGCACCCGGCGCGGGAATGGCCATGCGCTGCCAGGCCTTGCCGGTCCAGTGCAGCGCAGCCGGCTGGGCGCCCGGCGACTTGTGGTCGGCGGCACCGACGATCCAAACGTCGTCTTTGCTGGTGCCCCACACCGACAAGAATGCGCCAGGCTGCTCATTGAACAGGTGCTGCCATTTGGGGGCCTGGGCGGCCGGCGGACTTGGGGTGCTCTCGCACGCCAAGCACAGCGCAGCGGCAAGCACCGTGCAACTCAGCATCTTCATGGGATTCCTCGCCGATTCAGGGTCACGGGCTGACGCAGTTCTTGGCGATGCAGTCTTGCAAGGCCTGGAATTTCTGGGCGGATCCGCCCGTCAGCTTCTTGCCACAGCCGACCACGCAGTTGTAGTCCTTGCAGCCGCTGACGCACAAGCTGGCCGCGCCGCAACCGGCGAAGTCACCCACGCACGCCAACGACTCTTTGCCACAGCTGGTTGCAATGCATCCGGTGACGTTTGGCAGCTTGCCGCCGCCAGCGCTGCAATCGGCCGGACACACGACCGCCGACTCAAAAGGGCTGTCGCACTTGGCGTCGCCACACTTGGGCAGCGGGCAGTCTTTGGCGCAGGTGTACGGATTTTCCAGCGGCGTGCTGCAATTGCCGTCGCCGCATTGCAGGCTGTTGCAGTCCAGCGGGCAAGTCGCCGTGCTCTCGGTCGCAAGGTCACATTTGCCGTCGCCGCAGCCCAGCGTCGGCGTGCAGTCCGCCGCGCACGTCAGCACGGTTTCCCAAGGTGTCGTGCACTTGGCGTCGCCACACTTGGGCGCCGGACAGTCCTT
>CAXRHS010001117.1:0-4618 GCA_964230235.1 Myxococcota bacterium | reverse complement strand
GCACGCACCACTTGACAGCCTTTTCGCGAGCACGCACGCTGCAATGGTGTTGCGGCGAGAGGGGCACGGTGCGACGCAGCATGGTTGGACGGCTTGGCGCTGGGCGCGTCGGAGCGGGCTTGCCTTGATTGGCCGTCCAGTGGTCGGCGCCCTGGAGCAAAACATGGCAATGTACGGACTGCAGCGGACCCCGGCCTGGATTGCGACGTTGGCGTTTTCGGCGACAGTCGCGTGCGTTGCAGGCGGCGGAGGCGGCGGCACCAGTAGTGGTGGAGGCGGCGGTGTGCAAGCCGTGGCATCCGGCGGTGCGGTAGGCGCAAACTGCCCGGCCGAAGACTCGATCGGCTGTGCGCCCGGTTTTGGCGAAAAGGTGCGTTGCAAAGGTGGCCTGTGGGTCAGCGACGGCAAGTGCGATGCCGGCGCCAGTTGCGTCGAGACCGCCAAAGGCCCGACCGTAACCGCAACCCGTTGCGCATTCAAGACGTTCGCCGAGCCCGGCCGGGCAGTGGCTTGCATGCAGCTCGCCCCTTGCGGCTTCGACGCCGGCTGGATTTCCTGCGCCAGCTTCAACCTCACCGCGGCGGCGGGTCCGTCGTCGTATGTGGCCAAGTTCGGTGGCGCCTACAAGGTGCGGTCCATTGCCGACGACATGCTGAGCACGGCCACGCTCAGCTGCCTGCAGACCGCTGCCAGCTGTGGCGCGGTTGGCAGTTGCATCAGCGGCCCACTCGGCGCGTGCAAGGCGGGTGAAGTGGCTGGTTGCAGCGGCTCGGTCGGCTGGGAGTGCGGCACCGGCGGCGTCCGCTGGTCGGTCGACTGCGCCGCTGTCGGCTTGCAGTGCATGCCCTACGGCAAGGACACGCTGTGCGGCACGCCGGCCACTGGTTGCCAACCCGGCATGACCGGCGTTGCCTGCAAGGGCGACGATGCCAACGTGTGTATCACCGAGGGCGGTGTTTCAATCGGCTTTGCCATCCACTGTGGTGCGGCGGGCATGACGTGCGGTCCTACCAGCAAGGTCGACGACGACCTCGATGCGTGCGCGCCCAAGTCGGCGGTGCCGTGCGACGCGGCTACGTTCGTCGCCCACTGCGACGGCAACAAGCGCGTGCGCTGCAAGGGCGGCCTGCAGGTCGCCTTCGACTGCGGGTTGCAAGGCGGCACGTGCAAGGTCGAGACCGCGCCAGACCCGGTGGACAACCACGCCGCCTGCAAGGCGCCGCCTAGCGCCTGCAGCGGTCCGTCGACCTGTGACGGCGACCTGGTCAACTTCTGCGCCAATGGCGTGCGCTACAGCGTGGATTGCGCCCAGTGGGGCCTAAAATGTGGGCACTCCGAAGCGGCCTACGGCGAACTGTGCCGGCTGCCGTAGCGTGCGCGGCGCGCGCTGCGGACCCGGCCTAGCGGCGTGCGCGCGGCGGGGGTCTGCGGGCCCCGCTCGCCGTCGCCTCGCGCCGGACTGTGTGGAACGCCCGCCCGCCGACCGTGACGGCAGCCACACTCTGGCGACGACCAACGCCATCGGTCAAGGCGAACCTAGTTTGGTGGCCCACGCCCCGTATACGGCCACCAGCGCCGCCCAGTCGCCCGGATGGGTCGCCAGGATCTGGTCCATCCCCACATCGGCGTCGCCGTCGCCGTTGTCGCCGGCGGTCGCCATCAGCCCCCACTGCAAGTAGCCGCTGGCGCCTTTGCCAATCCACTTGGCGACGTCGGCATCGACCTTGGGCCCGCGATTGGCGCCCGAAAACCCCGCCTCTTCGACCAAGAACGGCTTGCCGAGGCCGGCGGCCGCCGCGCTGTCGTCTTCGGCCTCGCTGCCGTTGTAGGCGTGAACGGTGAGAAAGCCGATGAGCGGGTTGCCAAACAACTGTTGGCTCTGTGCCGGCGACAGGGCCGCATTCTGCAGCGAGATGAGCCCGACCGCGATCAGGTGCTGGCCGTCGATGGCTTTGATCTGTTGGGCGGCATTGAGGGCAAACGATACGAAGTCAGCCGGGTTTTTCGGATTCTTGAGTTCGTTGCCGATTTCCCAGGCGAACACCGCCGGGTGGCTCTTTGCCGCGCCGACCAGCGCCTTGAGCGACGACAGGTAGCCTTGCTGCCAGCCGTTCGCGAAGAACTCTGGTTTGAGGGTGAGGTAGCCGTTGTCGTCCTTGGCGTACCAAACCTGGTCGCCTGGTGGCGAAAATCCCGAGGCATATTCGTCGGTCAGCGCGATGATCAGCCGGATTCCGCGCGCTTGCGCTTGGTCGAGCGCAGCCAGCAGTCGCTGGGCCGAGACGGCAACAGGCACTTGCTGATTGGCGGCAAACACCCGCACGACCTTGACGCCCATGGCCTTGGCGACGTCGAGCGTCAGGCCGATATCCGCGTGCTGGCTGTAGGGCAACACGTCGTTGCCGCCATAGTGGACCAGGCCGCGCACGTTCATCCCGATGAACTTGAACGGCTTGCCGGCGAGCACGAACTGCTTGCCGGCAGTTGCCACGACCTCCGCCGGGCTGCACGGGTCACTGCACGCCGAACCGGGCCCCCACGAGCACTGGGTGCCGTCGCCGACACCCGTACAGGTGCCGATCTTGTTGCAGGTCACCGTTGTGGCAGTGCCGCTCGCGGCACAGGTCTTGGTCTCTGGGTAGGTGTCCTGGCACGCAACGCCGACCGCCGGGCACAGCAGACTGCAAGGCGGGCCGGCAACGCTGACCTTGGCGCTGGCAAGGGTTTTTGCCCCTGACTCGGCGGTGAATGCACAGGCCCAATCGCCGCCACTGGCAAAGGTCAGCGTCCATGTCCAGTGAAAAGCGCCGTCGGCCAATTTGACGACGCCGGCGTAGTTGCCCGCGACCTTGGCGCAACTGCTCGTGCAGTCGACCGCAACGTAGGTCCAGCCAACGGTGTCGTAGGCGTCGAAGGTCGCCGCTTGGCCGGCCTGCGGCACGCTGGGCGTCCACGCCAGGGCCGGGTAGCTTGGGCACGGCGCGCAGCCGTCGGAGCCCGCGTCGGCGCTCGTCAGTAGGTCGGTCTTGGGCACCGCGTCGCCGGCGTCTGCTGGCGCGTCGGTCGACGGGCCGACTTCCATGTCGAGCGACGAACTGTCCGCAGCATCGGCCTCGACGCTATCGGCTGGCGCACCGACTGGAACTTCAGCCCCGTCGGGTTCAGCCAACCCGATGTCGGCGATCGGACCGCCGCCAACGGCGTCGACGCTGGCGTCGACAGGGGCTTGCGCGGTCTGGTCATGGGCCGCTTGCTCGCCGGCAGCGTCCGTCGCTCGTTCGGCCCAGTCCGGTGAACCGTCGGCGTCCCAGTCGATGCCCGGCCCATCGCTCGAATCCGCAAGGTCGGCGGCAAGTGCCGTGTCGCCGACGGGGCCGCGGGCAACCGATGAACTGGCCGGCGGCGGGGCGACGCAGCCTGCCAGCAAGCTGGCCGCGATGCCCAACAGGACGCTCTCGGGTCTCGCTGCCAATTCGGCGACGGCCGCTGACCAGCGACAGCTCGGTACGTCGGCGATGCTTGCTGCGAGCCGGTTCACGTCGCGGCCTTTGCCGCGCAGCGCTGCGCGACGCCGCGCTCATGCTCGGCTGGTGAAAAGTTGCTGTCAACCGTTGTTGGCGTCCGCGATTGACCGGAGCCATCGTTTTCGACCGCGACCATGCCGGCGCGCGACGAAACACGCTGTGCGACAACAGAAACAGCGCAGCTCGGGTTCGCGGCCGGCTTTTTGGTCGCTGGCGCCCAGCGCGATGGGGCTGCCGCAACGGCTGATTTTCGCCGGCAGAGGCGATCGCCTCATTGACAACGACAGTTGCTGCTCCGACGCTTGGGCGGCGTCGAAGGGCGGCGAGAGGGCAGGGCGTGCAAGTATGGACTCGAATTTCGGCGCCGGCTCGGTGCTAGCATGTGGCTCGCATGTTCAAGCTCTTGCAGGCTGCCTCGCCGCTTGGCTGGCCGCATCGGGCGAGCCCGCTGTCCCCGCCGGTGACCCGCGGCGGGCGAGGTCGCAGAGTCTGCCGGCGCTGCGCCGCCCAAGTGTAGCGCTGAGCTGCATCGTCGGCATCGCCGCCATGGGCGTGTTGTGCAGCATCGGCTGCGGCGCCCGAGCGGCCGACACAGCTCCACCCGCCCCTGCCGCCGCCGACACCGTCGCGCGCAGCCAACCGGGCGACACGGCCGCCTCGGCCGACAGCGGCGCGCTGGACGCAGCGGCCGGCGACGCCCACGCGCAGTTGCCGCCGGACGGCGCCGGCATCGCGGCGGATGCCTTGTGTCCAGTGGCTGGCAGCGGAACGGCCGTGGTTACGTTTGCCGACAAGCAGGCCGGTCCCCGCGGAGTCGCGGTCGACGGTGGCTACGTGTACTGGACGGCCACCAACGGTGTCTATCGGCGCAGCCTGACCCTCGGGCCGATCGAGAAAATCGACACCAGCCTCGGCAGCGCCGGCGCGCTGGCGGTCAGCGATGGCACGGTCTACTTTGCGCATCCCACCCTTGGCCAGGTGCTGCGCGTTGCGGCCGCCGGCGGCACCGCCGAGGTGCTGGCTACCGCTTCGGCCATCGGCGGCTTGGCGGTCGATGCGGAGCGCGTGTGGTTCACCGTGCTCGCCGACAACGG
>CAXRHS010001116.1:0-11617 GCA_964230235.1 Myxococcota bacterium | reverse complement strand
CACTACCTGACCACGCCAAAGTGACCCTGAGCCGTCGTGGCGCCACCCTGCCAATGGAGCGCGGTGTCTTGGCGTCGGCCGCCGTCGCCCCGCGCCCTGCCGCGACGCCGGCGACAAGGGCGGTCTGTGTCGGGCGGTTACCCTGCCGCGACGCCGGCGACAAGGGCGGTCTGTGTCGGGCGGTTACGGCGCGACGGCCAGATCGGTCTGCTCCGGTCCAAGCCAGGGCGTGGCAGCGCCCAAAAACGCAGCGACCCCGTGCCTGCCGCAGCAAGCACGGGGTCGTGCAACAAGGATTCCGGCAGCGTCCTACTCTCCCAGACGGTCTCCCATCAAGTACCATCGGCGCTGGAGAGCTTAACTTCCGAGTTCGGAATGGAATCGGGTGGGACCTCTCCGCTATAACCACCGGAAATACAACCCATCTTGCAGCAACCGGGCGCCAACCCGACCAGACCTCGCGGCCCAGCATTCAGCGGTCCGTCAGACCGCTTGATCGCTTGTTGCCAAACGATCCACATCGCCAGCTCTTCAGCTCTCGCTGACAAGCACTTGCGCTGTGACCCGCCAATCGAATTCCGTTTGACGCTCTGCGCTGGTCCTTGCGAACCACCACTGCGTCCACGCTTTCGGTCCCGTTGCCGGGTCCGACTGATCTCACACACACACACGGCAGCTGCTAGCCTCTGCTGCAGCCGCGAAGGACAACAATTTGACAATGCGATGACACGCAGTCGACCGATTAGTACTGCTCGGCTCCTTGCGTTACACCTGCAGCCTATCAACCTCGTAGTCTTCGAGGGGTCTTAATGGCTTGCGCCAGATACCTCATCTTGAGGCGGGTGTCCCACTTAGATGCTTTCAGCGGTTATCCCTTCCGTACATAGCTACCCGGCAGCGCCACTGGCGTGACGACCGGTACACCAGAGGTACGTCCAACCCGGTCCTCTCGTACTAGGGTCAGATCCTCTCAAGTATCTTCCGCCCGCGACAGATAGGGACCAAACTGTCTCACGACGTTCTGAACCCAGCTCGCGTACCGCTTTAATTAGCGAACAGCTAAACCCTTGGGACCTGCTCCAGCCCCAGGATGCGATGAGCCGACATCGATGTGCCAAACCACGCCGTCGATGTGAACTCTTGGGCGTGATCAGCCTGTTATCCCCGGAGTACCTTTTATCCGTTGAGCGACGACCCTTCCACACGGGATCGCCGGATCACTAAGACCTGCTTTCGCACCTGCTCGTCCCGTCGGACTCGCAGTCAAGCTCCCTTTTGCCTTTGCACTCTGCGGCTGGTTTCCAATCAGCCTGAGGGAACCGTCGCGCGCCTCCGTTACTTTTTTGGAGGCGACCGCCCCAGTCAAACTGCCCACCAGACAGTGTCCTCGCCCGGGTAACGGGCCAAGTTAGGATCCCAACCTGATCAGGGTGGTATTTCAAGGACGACTCGACCGGAACTAGCGCCCCGGCTTCAACGTCTCCCACCTATCCTACACAGATCAAATCGAAACCCACTGTCAAGTTACAGTAAAGGTTCACGGGGTCTTTCCGTCTAGTCGCGGGTACCGGGTATCTGCACCCGGATTCCAATTTCGCTGAGTCCACCCAGGAGACAGTGGGGAAGTCGTTACGCCATTCGTGCAGGTCGGAACTTACCCGACAAGGAATTTCGCTACCTTAGGACCGTTATAGTTACGGCCGCCGTTTACTGGGGCTTCGATTCGCAGCTTCGCTTGCGCTGACCACTCCTCTTGACCTTCCAGCACCGGGCAGGCGTCAGACCCTATACTTCGCCTTGCGGCTTCGCAGAGTCCTGTGTTTTTGCTAAACAGTCGCTACCCCCTGGCCACTGCGACCCAAAAGAGCTGACCTTCTTACAGGGTGACTCTCTCAGGCACACCTTCTTCCGAAGTTACGGTGTTAATTTGCCGAGTTCCTTCTGGGTGGTTCTCTCACACGCCTTAGGATGCTCTCCTAACCTACTTGTGTCAGATTTCGGTACGGACGCCCGCACATACGATGGCCTGGAGCTTTTCTTGGGAGCATGGAATTAGCCAACTGCTTTCTGACCTTGCGGCCTTACTCGCACACATCACCTTTGAGGGTAGCGCCGCTCCGTTTGTGTCATACGACTCCTAGAGCGGCCCCCTACGGGCTTGTACCGGAACCGTCGCCCGGCTGACCTATCCTCCTCCGTCCCTCCGGACCTGATGTCCATGGCGGTACAGGAATATTAACCTGTTTTCCATCGACTACGCCTGTCGGCCTCGCCTTAGGGCCCGACTAACCCTCAGCGGAATATCCTGGCTGAGGAAACCTTAGGTTTACGGCGGCCGGGTTTCTCACCCGGCTTAGCGCTACTCATGTCCGCATAAGCTCTTGTAGTTCCTCCAGCAGCCCTTACGATCTGCCTTCGCAGGTTGCTACAATGCTCCCCTACCACTCAACACGTTAAGTATTGAATCCATAGCTTCGGTAGTACACTTAGCCCCGTTGGATTTTCGGCGCAGGCTCGCTCAACCAGTGAGCTATTACGCACTCTTTGAAGGGTGGCTGCTTCTAAGCCAACCTCCTGGCTGTCAACGCGCTCCCACAACCTTTTCCACTTAGTGTACGTTTAGGGACCTTAACTGATGGTCTGGGCTCTTTCCCTCTTGGCTACGAAACTTATCTCCCGCAGCCTGTCTCCCGCACTACTAGGCCGGCATTCAGAGTTTGATTGGGTTTGGTAATCTGGTAAGACCCCTAGCCCATTCAGTGCTTTACCTCCGGCTTCGACCGCGCGAGGCCATACCTAAATATGTTTCGGGGAGAACCAGCTATCTCCCAGTTTGATTAGCCTTTCACTCCTATCCACACCTCATCCCTTGCCTTTTCAACGACAGTGGGTTCGGGCCTCCATCTCGTGTTACCTTGACTTCACCCTGGACATGGATAGATCACAAGGTTTCGGGTCTGCTCCGTGCGACTATGGCGCCCACTTCGGACTCGCTTTCGCTTCGGCTTCGCCTCCCGGCTTAACCTCGCCACACAGAGCAACTCGCGGACTCATTATGCAAAAGGCACCCGGTCACACTGCTTGCGCGTAGTGCTCCCGGAGCTTGTAAGCAAGCGGTTTCAGTGTCTATTTCACTCCCCTTGTCGGGGTTCTTTTCGCCTTTCCCTCACGGTACTGGTTCACTATCGGTCATCGAGTAGTATTTAGCCTTGGAGGGTGGGCCCCCCGGATTCCGACAGGGTTTCACGTGTCCCGCCGTACTTGGGATAGGAATGGAAGACTGCGCAGTGTCGCATACGGGGCTATCACCCGCTGTGGCCACTTTTCCAATATGTTCTGCTACCGCACAGTTTTTTCGAACTTCCCGGGCTCATGCAGATTACCCGACTCCTTCCCGCAACCCCCAACCAGGCAACGCCTGCCGCTTACACACTGGTGGGTTTGGGCTGTTCCCCGTTCGCTCGCCGCTACTGAGGGAATCTCGGTTGATTTCTACTCCTGCAGGTACTTAGATGTTTCAGTTCCCTGCGTTCGCGCTTTGCAACGACTGATTGGGTCGTTCGGTTACCCGATTCGGAAATCCACGGATTGGCGCTTACGTACAGCTACCCGTGGCTTATCGCAGTTAATCACGTCCTTCGTCGCCTCTCGATGCCAAGGCATCCACCACTTGCTCTTCGTAGCGTGTTCACCGTATTGTCTTCTCGTCATCACCTCGCGACTGCAGCAGAGGCCAGCAACTGGCCCTGCGCGCCGCAACCTCGAACCCTTGCAGATTTCTGGTCGCAGACGCGGAATCGCGTCGTCGGCTATTCACCGACATTCACCATTTGCGTGTGTGATTATCGCGTCGCCTTTGGTCGCCGCTTTGTCTTTCGACGCTGCCGCCACCATACTCGACGCCGTGACTCGGTCTCGTCGCTTCCGCCGACCGTTCGCCCGTCCACGCGTCACCCGCCGTGTTGCGCTCACTTCTCGCGAAATGCCGCTGACCTGCGTTTGCCGGGCTTCATCCGAGCACTATCTTTGGAAGCCCGACGCCTGGCCTTGCGGCTCGACGTCGGTTGACTTGTCTTGAATCCAGCCGACCATCTGCAACAGCCGATGCATGGCTCCGCAAACCGAAGTTGCGCGAAGCTTGCACCGACCGATCGAGGACCGACCGTTTCGAATATTACTGCAAGACAGGTTTTCAAAGAGCCATCCGGCCGCAAAGGCCGGAGGCAGAACTGGTTGACCGGGCGACAGCCACGAATCCGTGACCGCCCGGCGGCGGGTGGAGCTGAGGGGGTTCGAACCCCTGACCTACGGCTTGCAAAGCCGCCGCTCTCCCAGCTGAGCTACAGCCCCATGTTGGCTGGGCTGCAACCCGAATCGGGTGGGCCTGGTCAGAGTTGAACTGACGACCTCACGCTTATCAGGCGTGCGCTCTAACCACCTGAGCTACAGGCCCCTGCCGCAATGCAACTCGTATGGTGACGAGTGCATCCGGGAAGCCGTCGCTCCCTGAAAACTGGATAGCAAGTTGGTCCGCGAAGTGAGGGTCTTGGGGCGCGTCCGAGGACGGCCCAGTTTTCCTTGAAAGGAGGTGATCCAGCCGCAGGTTCCCCTACGGCTACCTTGTTACGACTTCACCCCAATCGCTACCCAGACCTTTGGCGACTTCCTCCTTGCGGTTGGTACATCGACTTCAGGTCCAAGCAACTCTCATGGTGTGACGGGCGGTGTGTACAAGGCCCGGGAACGTATTCACCGCAGCTTGCTGATCTGCGATTACTAGCGATTCCGCCTTCATGCAGTCGAGTTGCAGACTGCAATCTGAACTGAGGCCGCTTTTTTCCGATTGGCTCCACCTCGCGGTCTTGCAACGGATTGTGACGGCCATTGTAGTACGTGTGTAGCCCCAGGTATAAGGGCCATGAGGACTTGACGTCATCCCCACCTTCCTCCGGCTTAACACCGGCAGTCTCATTAGAGTGCCCAACTTAATGGTGGCAACTAAGGACGAGGGTTGCGCTCGTTGCGGGACTTAACCCAACATCTCACGACACGAGCTGACGACAGCCATGCAGCACCTGTCTCCGAATTCTCTTGCGAGCACCCCAGCTTTTCGGCCGGGTTTCCGGGATGTCAAACCTGGGTAAGGTTCTGCGCGTTGCTTCGAATTAAACCACATACTCCACCGCTTGTGCGGGCCCCCGTCAATTCCTTTGAGTTTTAGCCTTGCGGCCGTAATCCCCAGGCGGGGTGCTTATCGCGTTAGCTTCGTCGCCGCAGGGTTGGTTACCCGCAACAACTAGCACCCATCGTTTACAGCGTGGACTACCAGGGTATCTAATCCTGTTTGCTACCCACGCTTTCGCGTCTCAGCGTCAGTATCCGTCCAGGAAGGCGCCTTCGCCACTGATGTTCTTCCGAATATCTACGAATTTCACCTCTACACTCGAGAATTCCCCTTCCCCCTCCGGTACTCAAGTCCGACAGTTTCCAGCGCACTTCCCGGGTTGAGCCCGAGGCTTTCACGCCAGACTTGTTGAACCGCCTACACGCGCTTTACGCCCAATAATTCCGAACAACGCTTGCACTCTCCGTATTACCGCGGCTGCTGGCACGGAGTTAGCCAGTGCTTCCTTCGAGGGTACCGTCAAGCGCGGAGGTCATCCGCGACATTCTTTCCCTCTGACAGGGCTTTACACCCCGAAGGCCTTCTTCACCCACGCGGCGTCGCTGCGTCCGGCTTTCGCCCATTGCGCAATATTCCCCACTGCTGCCTCCCGTAGGAGTCTGGACACTGTTTCAGTTCCAGTGTGGCTGGTCGTCCTCTCAGACCAGCTAACCATCGTAGCCATGGTGGGCCGTTACCCCGCCATCTAGCTAATGGTGCGCGAGCCGATCCTCAGGCGGAAACTGCCCTACGACAGCCTCCTTTGGCCTCATCCTCCGCAGAGGACGTGGTCTAATGCGGTATTAGCGAACCTTTCGGCTCGTTGTTCCCCACCCGAGGGTACGTTACCCACGTGTTACTCACCCGTGCGCCGCTTTACTCAGGGTTGCCCCCTTTCTCGCTCGACTTGCATGTGTTAGGCGCGCCGCTAGCGTTCGTTCTGAGCCAGGATCAAACTCTCTGATAAATGTTTCGCAGCGCCGACCGAACCCGCCCCGAGTTGGAGCGACCCGACCGACCCGCGACACTGTTGTGACCCGCTTCGCGTATTGGCTTGCTATCCAGTTTTCAAAGAGCGACTTGCTCGCCGGCTTGCGCGTTGGGCGCGTTTGGGCGTCCGGCCCGCTCTCAGCGGTCCGGGTGCAGCCACCAACCCGTGGGGGTCGGCGGCGGGGGGCGCATGATGCGCCGGTTCGATTTCGATGTCAACCGGGTGCAGCTGCTTTTTTTGGAGCATCTGAACCGGACCCGAATTGCGTCTCGCCGGAGCAGGCGAACCGGGAAGTGGTCGAAATCTGTGTCGTTCCGTGCTGTTGCTGCGCGACGTCGAGACGGGCACACCGTCTGTGGCTCGTCGCGGGGGCAGCATTCTAACCATTTTCGCCGCGCCGTCAAGCCCCGCTTGGGGCCCCCGGTTGGTCGACCCGTGTAGGGCGACCCGTGGTGGGCGACCCCTAGCAGGCCGGCGCGGTGAAGTCCCGGCGCACCCAGAGAAGGGCGCGGCGACGGGATGGTCGGGGTCGCGCCCACTCGCCGTTGTGAACTGGCGAAAAGGGTGACCCTGCATCTACGCTTTGTGTTTCAGGTTGCTTCGTCGCTTGCACCGGGCGCGCGGCCCGTTGGCGGCGAAGCGGGCGGCATGGTACGGCCGAAAGACGATTGTGTCAAGTTGGAAAACTTGGTGAGGGCGATGCGGGGCGCGGCGTTTGCCCGTGATCACAGCGGGGGCCTTTTCGGGCGGTGGCCCTGCGCAGGTCGACAAAAGTGTATGCGCCGCAAGCGATTAGCTGTGACGCACGGCTGTGCCTCTGCTACACTCCACGCGCAGCGTCGGGCGTGGTTGGCGACCCGACGGATGCGGTTGACGAAAACGGGTGGTTTTCCTACGTTGGCTGCTCGATCGCTGGGCGAGGCTGCACGGCGATCGCGCAACCAGCGGTCTGCGGGCCGCGCGAGGGGCTCGGCGTGCAAACTGGCATGATCAAAAGTGGTATCGCGGTCACTTTGGCGACCGTCGTCGGCTGGGGCGCTGGCATGGCCGGGTGTGGATCACCGGCGGAACCCGCTCAACCGGCGGCCGACAGTGCCGCGACCGACGCCAAGACCGACCTCAGTTTTGCAGCCGACAGCGGCAAGGCCGATGGCACGATCGGTGACAGCAAAGCCGACGGGACCAGCGCGGCCGACACGACCGGCGAACCGACGGTGACGGAGAACTTCTGGGTGCTCTACAACCGCGTGTCGGCGTTCGCGGATCAGGCCAGCAAGAACGACTACATCCTGGCCGGCTGGAAGAATCCTGCCGCTGGCATTGGCAGCGGCCCGAGCATTTTCGGGGCCGGCATCCACCCCGAAGACCCCAAGAAGGGCGCGATCTTCTTGACCAAAGTCGCATTCATCAAGACAGCGATGAGCTGCCAGTACGGCTGCTTTATGTCGCCCGATCTCAAGTGGATGGCGGTGGCGAAAGGTGCGGCCGACGCCAAAGGCCACTACACCTACGGCCTGGGCGCCGTGTCGACCGATCTCAAGGCCGAGGGCCTGGACAAAGACAACGGTCTCAAGGACATCAAGCACATCGAGTTTGCAGGCAAGTACCTGTTCTACTCGCAGAAGGCCAACTGCCTGGGGACCGGTTCGTGCCAGTACGACATCCATCGCCGGGGTCCCTTGGGCGAGGTGACGCTGACCGACGATGTGCTGACGCGGATGGCGCCGGACAACGATCCCGATGTGTTGGAGTCGGACACCACCTACAACGGCTACTTTCGCGTCAGCGCGGACGGGTCGACGGTGGTGTTCCTGACCCCCACGATCCGGTCGCAAAAGGTGTACGTCTGGCATGCAGGCAACGTCGCAAAACTCGACTACATCTGCCCCAATTGGGACGGCGCCAAGTGCGTCGGCACCGGGTCGCAATACAACGACAACGATCCGGTGGCGGTGTCGATGGACGGCAAGCGCGTCGTCACGTTCTCCATTGTCGATCGCTGGCTGCGCGCGCGGCGCTACGACGTCGGCACCGAAAACCCAAGCACGTTTAGTAACTTGCTTGAGGTTCCCGCAGGCAAGAAGTACACCAAGCAGGCAGGCGGGGCACCGTGCAGCGTAGTCGGTCCAGAGGGCCACACCCAGGTTCGCTACAATCCGGAATTCAGCAAGGATGGCAAGCGGGTGTGGTTCGTCGGCTACTCCAATTGTGCCGGTGCCAGCGACAAGGTGTGGACCGACGTGATGAGCCTGGAGGTCGATCGCATCGGCAGCGAGTTGGGCCCGGGCGACATCATCAACTGGACCCACAACCCGCGCGACAATTCTGCAAAAAACAAGGTGATCCAGGGATTTGCGATGTCGCCCGAGCGGCAGGTGATCCTGCTGGCAGCGTCGTCCACGATCAGCGGGTCCGGTCAGTTGATCTCCGACACCGACATGAAGGCGAAAAACGACACTGAGGTCTACACGCTGGCGGCCGGCGGCACCACCATGGTTCCGATTACCAACGAAAACGGTTGGTTGACTCACGGACCGACCGCAACCTTGCCGATGGCGCCGTAAGGCGTTTGGAAATGGAAAGGTGGCTGCGTCCCTGAGTGCGACCCGGGACGGGGCGCTAGCCTCAAGTGTTCCACTTTGCACACAAAATGGTCGAATCACACCTTGTCCCCGGCGGTTCATGGCTTGCGAGAAGCGGTTGCGGGCGCGGCGTGATCGCGCCGCAGGGCAAACCGGGCCATGGCGGCGTCCTGGGCGCGCAAGTGGTGAACTGAAAGTCTGTTTTGCCGATGCTCGCCCGGACCTAGCGGTGGTAGGGCAGGCCGTGCAGCCGGGTCAGCGCGCGGTACAACTGCTCCAGCACCACGACTTCGGCGAGATCATGCGGCAAGGTCAGCGGCGACAGCGACCATGACTCGTCGGCGCGGGCGCGCACGCGATCGTCCACGCCGTCGGGCCCGCCCAGGATGACCCAGATCGTGCGCCCGCCGATTTGGGCCGTTTTTCGCAGCTTGTCGCACAACTGGTCGCAATCAACAGGCAATCCGCCGACGTCGAGCAGCACGACATGGGCACCCGGTGCGATGGCCTGCACCAACGCTGCCGATTCGCGGTCGCGGGCCTGCAGATCGGGACCGGCGCGGGTGCGCCGCTCGGCGCGTACCTTCTTGCGTTCAAACTGGGCCAACCGGCTGATGCGCTTGCGGTAGTCATCGCACCAGGCAATCGCGGCGGGGTGCGTCGGCCCGCCGGGCGCCAGCACCACCAGCCGGATCACCGGGTCGATTCTTCCGCGTCGCCGAGCGCGGCTTCCGCCCCATCGTCGCTGGCTTGCAACTGCTCAGGCGACAGCGCGGCGCTCGACCACAGCTCGTCGCCGTAATCGAACGCTTGCTGCAGCAGCGAATCGGGCGAGATCTCCTGGACCCACGCCGGCTGGTCCAACGTCAGTCGCGGCGCGTCGGCGAAAAGGCGCTCCAACTGGTAGTACTCGCGCACCGGCTTGTGAAAGACGTGGACCACGATGTCGCCGTAGTCCAACAGGATCCAGCGGCCATAGGTGCGGCCCTCGATGCTGCTTGGGGTTTCGCCCAGCGCTTCGTGCAAGGTCTTTTCGACGTTGTCGGCGATCGCGATGGCGTGGCGGTCGCTGGTCGCCGAGCAGATGATCAGGAAATCGGTGTATTGCACGATCTCCAACACGCGCAGTGCGGTCACCTCAAAGCCCTTGCGGTCCCAGATCGCGTCGGCCGCTTTTTGGGCCAGCACGGCGCTGCGCTGCACGGAAGGCTCTTGAGCGCCTGGGGATTCAAGGGTCGAAGCGGCGGAGTTCTCGGATCGGGTCACGTTCGCACCTGGCCTTGGCCGCGCACCACAAAGCGCACGGCCGTCAGTGCCTCCAGGCCCATCGGCCCATAGGCATGTAGTTTGGTCGTCGAGATGCCGATTTCGGCACCAAGGCCCAGGCATCCGCCGTCGTTGAAGCGGGTTGACGCGTTGACGGCCACGCACGAGGCGTCGACGCCGCGCACGAAGCGATCAGCGATCGCGGGATCGCTGGTCACGATGGCTTCGGTGTGGTGGCTGCCGTAGCGGGCGATGTGGTTGATCGCGCCATCCACGCCGTCCACGACCGCGCACAAACAGCGCAGGTCGAGGAATTCGCGGCCATAGTCGGCGTCTGTGGCCGCGAGGACCCGCGCCGGGACCAGGGCTTGGACGCGCGGGCAGCCAAAAACTTGGACACCAGCGTCGCGCAGCGCATCGACCAGAAGCGGAACCGCGGTGGCCGCCAAAGCGCTGTCGATCAAAAGAGCTTCCATCGCGTTGCACACGCCGGGTCGCTGCGCTTTGGCGTTGACGGCGATCGCGGCGGCCATCGCCAGGTCGGCGCTGGCGTCGACGTACAGGTGGCATACGCCTTGGTAGTGCTGAATGACTGGCACCCGCGCCGCGAGCGTGACCGCTTCGATGAGGGCGGTGCCACCGCGCGGAATGGCCAGATCCAAGCCGCCCGCGCGACCGACCAGTGCGTCGACGAGGCCGCGATCGCGCATGGCCGGAATTTGCACCGCATCGGCTGGCAGCGACGCGAACTGCAGGGCTTGACGAAGGATTTCGACCAGCGCCAGGTTGGTGTGGGCCGCTTCGCTGCCGCCGCGCAAGATGACCGCGTTGCCGGCCGCCACCGCGAGCACGGCTGCGTCGATCGTCACATTGGGGCGGGCCTCGTAGATGATGCCAATCAGCCCAAGCGGCACGCGCTGCCGCTCGACCACGAGGCCATTGGGCATCGCGCGGGTCTGGACAATCGCACCGACGACGTCTGGCAGATCGGCGACGCGCGCGGCGTCGGCCGCGATCGCCGTCACCCGATCGGCGTCCAAGCGCAGTCGATCGCGCATCGCGGCAGACAGGCCATCGGCAGTGGCGAGATCGCGGGCGTTGGCGCGCAGCAGCGATTCGCGGTGGTCGAGCAGCAAAAACGCGGTTTTTTGGACGAATTTCTGACGGCTCGCCCGCTCGCTGGCGTACAGGGCCCGCGCGGCAACGCGGCCCGCGGCGATCAGGCGCTCGACCTCCGCGGCCAAGGCGGCGGTCTGGGCGGTGGCGGTGTCGGCGGGCGAAGCGGCCAGGTGTGACCCGGATCGATCGGCAAGGGCCGGTGCGGGTCAAACGCCTGTCGTCGCTGCGCCCCGGGCAGAGCCAGAGGGTAGGCCGGCGGCGGTTGGCCGTCAAACGACGGCGATCGCGCGCGGCCGCCAAAAGGGCCCTTGGCCCACAATACCTTGAACTTGAATACGAAAGGACCCGCTCGGTTGCGGCGCGACGTGTGCGGGGCTAAGGTGTATGGTGTTTTTCCGCCCAGCGGTGGACCGCCGGGGTCGGGGCCGGCGCAGGGACCGCCCGCAGTTCGGTGCGGTCCGCGGCCGGACATCGGGCGGGGCAGGTTCGGGTGAT
>CAXRHS010001115.1:0-7613 GCA_964230235.1 Myxococcota bacterium | reverse complement strand
CGGCATCGCCTATGACGGCGACGGCGACCGCATCGGTGTCGTCGACGAAAAAGGTGGCATCCTGTGGGGCGACAAACTGCTGATTCTCCTGGCGCGCGCCATCCTGCGCGAAGTGCCTGGCGCCGCGATTGTCGGCGAGGTCAAGTGCAGCCAGACGCTTTTTGACGACATCGCCCGCCAAGGCGGTCGGCCGGTGCTGAGCCGGGTCGGCCACAGCCTCATCAAAGACCGCATGAAGACCGAAGGCGCGCAGCTGGCCGGCGAGATGAGCGGCCACATCTTCTACAAACACCGGTACTTTGGCTTCGACGACGCCACCTACACGACCTGCCGCCTGCTGGAGATTCTGTCGAACGACCCGCGGCCGATGTCCGAATTGCTGGCCGACGTGCCGCACACCTACGCGACGCCGGAGATCCGCTTGCAGTGCCCCGACGACGCCAAATTCAGCGTGGTGGCGCAGGTGGCAGCTGGTTACAAGTTGACGCACGAGGTCATCGACATCGACGGCGTGCGGGTCATCTTTGCCGATGGCTGGGGCCTGGTGCGGGCCAGCAACACCGGACCGGTGCTGGTCATGCGCTGCGAAGCCCAGAGCGCCGCCGGCCGCGACCGCATCCAGGCCGAGCTGACCCACGCGGTCGAAGCTGCGCTCGGTGGTCCGGTCCAGGCGGGCGCGCACTGACAACACGGGAATCACCGCTGCCGGCTGTGGGTTGCGGTGACTTCGCGGACCGCTTGGGGCACCATCGGGGCCTGCGCCGCGCCGCATCGGGGAGTTGAACGTGCGCCGACCGTTGGAAATCATGGCCTTGTGGCGTCGTCAACGCGCAGTCCGCCTCGCCGCGGTTGGTCTGGCGGCGCTGGCTGTCGCCTTGGTGGCCGTGTGCGCCATGCCTGACTTGGCGATTGCCCAAACGCCAACCCGCAATCCGCCTGCGACGCTGGACTCGCGCGACCTCAAGGCCGGCATGAAGGGTCACGGCCTGACCGTGGTCCGCGGCACCAAGGTGGATCGCTTTGACATTGAAGTCATTGGCGTTCTGCACCACGCCCTTCCCCGCCAGGACATCATCCTGGTGCGGTGCAGCGGCCTCAATATCGAGCACTCCGGCATCGTGGCCGGCATGTCGGGCAGCCCGATTTTCGTGCACGACCCAGCCAAAGGCGACCTGCTCATTGGCGCGCTGAGCTACGGCTTCGGGTTCAACAAAGACCCGGTCGCGGGCGTTACCCCGATCGCGGACATGCTGCCGGAGTTCGACCGCAAGCTACTGCCGCCGCCGCCCAACCAGAAATTGACGCCCGTCAAGAAAGGCGTCAGCGCGTTTGGTCCCTCGGTGCGGCTGCCCGACGGCGGCGAGTTGCGCCCAGTCGGCATTCCGCTGGTCGCCAGCGGCTTCCACCCCGATGCGTTTGCGGCCCTCAAGCACGAACTGGGCGAAATGGGCTTCGATCACGTGCACATGGCCACCTCGGGTGCGGCGCCCGCAACCCGCGACCGTGGCACCCGCAAGGCCAGTCCGCCCTATGAACCAGGATCAGCGATTTCGCTTGCGCTGGCCCGCGGCGACATGTCGATCTCGGGGATCGGCACCATCACCTGGGTGCGCGGCGACCAGTTCATCGCTTTTGGCCACCCGTTCAAGGGCCTGGGCCAGGTGCATTTGCCGGTCGGCAACGCCGACATCCAGTGGATCCTGTCAAGCCTGGCCAGCTCATTCAAGATGGGCAACGCCTTGGACGACATCGGTATCTTGGACCTCGACCGCCAGCCCGCCGTGGCCGGCCGTGTCGGCATTCGCGCACAGATGGTGCCGTTTACGGTCACCGTCCGGCACAAGGAACACAAGACCACCGATGTCTGGCACGTCGAGGCGACCGACCAACCGGGCTTCTTCCCGTTGGTGGCGGCCATGATTGTCGGCAATGCCGCCCGGGTTGCGGCACCGGTTGCGGACAGCGTTGGCGTCGACCTCAAGCTGGCGTTGCACGTCGATGGCCACGGGGTCGTCGAGACCCGCGATGTGTTCAGCGGCCTTTCGGGCATGCAGGGCGTCGGCGAGATTGGCGCGGTCGTCGGCAACTATGCGAAAGCCATCACCTTCAATGGGTTTGATCGCCTGCGGGTGGGCGCGGTCACGGCCGAAATTGTAGTCAGCGAGACGCGCAACCTCGCCTTCTTGGAGTTCGTGCGCAGCGCCAGCGAAGAAGTCGAGGTCGGCCAGCCGATTGCGGTCAAGGTCGGCCTGATGGTGCCCAATGTCGAACCGCCGCTGACCACGGTGACGCTGACGTTGCCGCCGGTGCCGGCCTACCTGGCTGGGTCGCAGGTGACGGTGCAGATTGGCAGCGAAAAGAACATGGGCCCGGAGTTTCCCGAGCCAGCCAACGTGACAGACCTGCTCAAATTCTTGCGCGCGCAGCCGTCGCGAAGTCGGCTGGCGGCGGTCATCGCCATGCCGGAGCCAACGCTGATGCTGCGCGGGTCGCGGCTGACGGGCCTGCCGATGGGCGTGCGCGACGAGCTGCAAGGTCACCAGGTCATGGTGCGCACGGGCAAGGACACCCTGCGCGTCGCCCAGGATACCCCGTGGGTCATCAATGGCTCCGCCACCTTGAAACTGCGCGTCAAACCTTAGGGCCCGGAAATGATTTACTCCATCATTTCTTCGGCCCGTTTGCTTGCCCAGTGGGTCGCCAGCTCGCGGCCTCGAAGGCCGAGTCGCGGCTCCGCGTGGGGCCGAGCGCGTTCAAATTGTTGTTTTCCAGCCCCTAACCAGCCACCTGAGGTCGCTATGCCACTGAACCTGGGCCGTTGGGCCCCCGCCGCAGCTTTGGCGCTCGGCCTGTGCGCCGCCCTGCCCGCTTGGGCCAGCCAGCCGGCGCTGTGGACCTGGGCCGACGACAGCGATTTTCGCCGCGGCAACCTCGACGGCCTGGCGCTGCATCCGACGTTGGGGTTGTCGGCCGCGCCACCACTGCAGCGCATCGACGTGGACGCCGATTTCATCCACTGCAAAGCGCGCGACGGCGCCCGTTTGTGGCTCGGCACCGGTCTGCAGGGCAAGGTATTCGTGCTTGACGGCGGCAAGGTTCGCGAGGTAGCCAAGGTCGAAGCGCCGATGGTGGCCTCGCTTTTGCCCGACGGCGCGGGCGGCGTGTACGCAGGCCTGGTCGGCAGCGGGCAGATCGTGCATGTCAGCGGCGACGGCAAAGTCAGCCAGGTTGCCAAGGTCGAGGCCAACCACGTGTGGTCGCTGGCCCGCCGCGGCGGGGCGCTGTACGCCGGCACCGGCCCTGGTGGCAAGGTGTTCACCGTCGACACAGGCAGCAAAAGCGCGAAACTGTATGCCGAAACCGGCGCTGATCACGTCCTGGTGCTCGCCGACGGAGGCGACGCGCTGTATGCCGGCACCGCCGATCAAGCCCTGCTTCTGCGCATCGAGGGCGAAAAGCAAGTGCGTGCGCTGGCGTCGTTTCCCGGCGCCGAGGTGCGCGCGCTGGTCCGGTCGGGCAAGGCCTGGTACGCAGCCGTCAACGGCGGCCAGACTGCGGCCCCGCTCGCCAACCTCAAGCCCACGGCAGAGCGCCCGGGCACCGGCGGCCCGGCCAAGACGCCGGCGGCGGGCAAGACCGGCAAAGAGAGCGCAGCCAAAGGCAAAGGCGCCATCTGGAAGCGCAGCGACGACGGCCTGGTCGCGCGCATGTACGTGTCGCCCGAAGGGATGCTGAGCGACCTGGGGGTCGTCGGCAACAAAGTGGTGGCCGGCGCCGCGCGCGGTGGTCGGGTGGTGGTCGGCGACGACTTCGGGGACGTGCAGAGTCTTTTCGACGTCAAGGAAGAAGAGATCCTGGGTCTGGAGGTCGGCCCGAGCGGCGCGCAAACCCTGCTCACCGGCAAAAGCGCTGCGGTGTACCTGGTCGGCCAGGGCGACAGCGCGCCCACCTACACCACCGAAGTGCTGAGCGAAACGGGGATTGCCCAGTGGGGTCGCATCGATCTGGTGGGCGAAGGCGACCTGTCGGTCGAGACGCGCAGCGGCTTTTCCGACCCGCCCAGTGACACTTGGGGTCCGTGGACCGCTACCCGCAACGGGCAGATCGGCAGCGCGCCGGCCAACTTCCTGCAAGTGCGGGTCAAGTTCGGTTCGGGGGCGCGCCTCGTCGAAATGCGCGCCAGCCGCCAGGTCGTCAACCGCGCACCGATGGTCACCAAGATCGACGCGGCGCCCAACAAGCAAAAGGGCACGGTTGCGCTCAGTTGGGCGGCCGACGACCCCGACGGCGACGCGCTCGGCTTCGTGGTCACCTACCGGCCCCGCGGCAGCAAGCCCTGGATCAAGTTGCACGACCGCTACTACGACAAGAAGTCGATGGAACTGAGCCCTTCGGACATGCCAGATGGCTGGTATGAGGTGCGCATCGAGGTCAGCGACGCCCCGGCCAACGGTCCGCGCGACGGCCGGGCCACGGCGCGGCTATCCAAGGCGTTTCTGATCGACCGCGGCAAGCCAGAGCTGGAAGCGGAACTCAAAGGCCGCGTGTTGACGGGCACAGCCAAAGACAGCGTGTCGCGCATCGTCAAGGTTGAAGTGTCGCTTGACGGCGAGCCGACCGTGCTGGCGAGCGCCAAGGACGGCGTTTTTGACGGGCAGTTTGAGGGCTGGGATGTGGACCTCGGCACTGCGGTCGAAAAGGGCGTGCACGTGGTGCTCATCACCACCTGGGACGACGCGGGCAACAGCGGTACGCTGCGGTTGAACGTCGGCAACTGACCGCGACGAGGTCGCAGCCCCTGCAAGATCGGCGCGCATGAAGTGGTTCGCATGCCTTGTCGGCGTGGCCGCCGCGCTGTGGTGTGCGCCGGCGTTGGCCCAGCAAGCCCCGCTGCCGCTGCGCGTGCAGGTCGACACCACCGCCGACTGGACGCGCGTTGAGCTGCGCGGTTTGCTGGTTCATGCCACCGGTCACACCCTGACGGTCGACGGTTCGGCACAGGTGGCGACGCCGATCGTGCAGGGCAATGTGATTGCCATCCGCAAGCCAGTCCGCGACCAAAGCCGGGTGCGCCTGACTGCGCAGTTCGCGGTGCTGCCGACGGGCGATCCCGTGCAGGTGCATGTCACGCGCGGCGATGGCGGTGCAGCGGCGGTCGCGGTGACGTCCGGCTCCAAGGTTCTGGCGCAGGATCAGAGCGTTGGCAAGCAGCCACTGGTGGGCAACTTGCGGCTGCTGAGCCTGGACCTGCGCGCGTTCGCCGCGCCGTTGAGCCGCCGCGACTGGGGACGCCGGGTGCTGGCGTTCTACTATGGCTGGTGGGGCACACCGCAGGGACCGGCCGGCAAGTGGCAGCACTGGGATCCAGACGCGCCCCACAAAGGCGTCAACCTGCCGCCCAAGCTGGGCCTGTACGACTCGCTGGACGGCGCAACCCTGCACATGCATACGACATGGGCAAAGCAAGCCGGCATCGACACGCTGGTGATGTCGGTGTGGCAGCGCGATGCCCGCCAGGATGCCATCCTCAAGGCCGTGCTCGACGCGGCCGAGCATGACGGACTGACCGTCTCAGCCTACCTCGAAGCGGCGGAAAACCATCAGGATCTCCGCAGGCAGCTGGAGTGGCTGCTCGGCGACGACATGCGCCACAAGGCGTGGCTGACGGTGCACGGGCAAAAGGTGGTGTTTCTGTATACCCGCATCTTCGACAAGGTCGACGCCGACGGCTTGCGCAAGGCCCTGGACGGCCTGCCGGTGCTGGCGATTGGCGACAGGATGCAGCCGCAGTGGCTGGAGGTCCTGGGCGGCCTGCACAGCTACGTCAGCTTTATTTCACCGGCCAGCTATGCCGACGAAGTCCGCGTTGGTCGCCAGCATGCGCGGCTGCGCGACAAGCTGCTGGTCGCAACGGTCATGCCCGGCTATGACGACACCAACATCCGCTTTCCGGGGACTTTCCATAGCCGGCGCGCGGGCGACATGCTTCGCGACAACTGGCAGATCGCGCAGCAGGCCGACTGGGTCGTGCTGACCAGCTTCAACGAACTACATGAGGGCAGCGAAATCGAGCCGACGGAGCCCGAAGGCGAGCTGTGGCTGCGGCGGATGCGGCAGTGGGTCCAAGCCTTCAAGGGCAGTTCGCCATGAAAGGTCTGGCGACTTGGCTGGTTTGCTTGGGGTTGGTCGCGTGCACCAAAGCGCAGGTGCTTGCGCCTGACGCTGCAGCGCTTTTGGCCACCGAGCGCGCCAAAGCCAAGGCTGCAACCGAAGCGGTCGAGCGGGAGCGCCAGGCAGCAGCCGAGCGCGCATTGGAGCGCCAGGCGGCGTTGGCCGCCGAGTTCGAGGCGCTTGCGAACGCCCACGTAGCCTTGGTTTCGCAGTTGCAGCGGTGGGATGCCGCCGGTGACGGGCGCGCCAATCCGGTGGCAGAGACCGTGGCCGCCTGGCCCAAACTGGCGACGCTCTTGCCGGCAGTCGAGTCGTGCGAGCTGCGGCTGCGCGAGCTGGCCGACAAGCCGCTGCATCCCAAAGTCGCGCCGCAATTGGCTGGCCGGGTGCGCCATTGGTGCGATCTGGTGCGGCGGGCAGTGCCGATTGTGCAGCGGCAAGTGGTCGCGGCGGCGCGCCCCTTCTTGACGACCAACCACTGGGTCCGAGAAATTCCAAAGCGCTATGCGGACCACGGCCGGGTCAACTGGCACGAGTGGCTGCAACTGCGCGCGGCCGAACAACTGTGGGAAGAACTGGCGCCACCCCACCTTGCGGCCGCAAAAGCCGTCGGCGCCGCGCTGCCCCGCGACGACATGCTGCGGCCGGCCGTCGAGGCCCGCGCCAGACTGCAACGCGAGGTAGAGCATGGACTTTCGCGCTTGACGTTGCCGGCAGGCATCGACGACCCGGCATTTGCGCGAACGGTGACCGGGTTGTGGAAGGCCGGCAACTGGCCCGCATCCTCCTTGCGCGGCGAGGTGTTGGCGGTGCGGGCGGTGGATGCCGCCTGGCTGCCCTTGCGCGATGCGACTCGTCAGGTGACGCGGCAAATGCGCGAAGGCGCGGTGCTTTTGCAGGCGGTGGCGCCAGACTGGGCCGTCGGTTGTTGGGTCCAATGGGTCCACGTCGAACGCAAGGGAGGCAGGGACCGGCTGTTGCGCACCGACGACGTGCGCAAGGTCAGGTGCCCGGGGGCGAGTGGCAGTCCGGGGGCTGTGAAAACGTAAGCAGGCGGCTTGCCGGAGAGCTGTGCCGGGCGCAGGGGGTCGCCAAGGATCGCGGACGCCGCGCTGGCCTTGACGTCTGGCAGCAACGTGGTTACCGTGATTACGCTGCCTGTGGAGTTCCGCGCATGCCGCTTTCGCCAATTGCCACCCGTACCCACAACCAGACGCGCACCGTACCGCTGGCCCGGATTGGCAACTCGCGCGGCGTGCGCCTGCCCAAAGAGGTCATCGCACGCTACGGCTTGACCGATGAGGTGGTGCTCGAGTTGGTCCCCGAAGGCGTGCTGGTACGTGCGGTCGCCGATCCCCGCGCCACCTGGGACGAGACGTTCGCCGAAATGGCCGCCGAGCGCGAAGATTGGTCAGACCTCGGCGCGGTCGACGGCGACGGCC
>CAXRHS010001114.1:0-3943 GCA_964230235.1 Myxococcota bacterium | reverse complement strand
CGACCTCGACGAATGCGTGCTGCACCAGGTCAGCGGCACCCACACGGCCAGCTTGTGCCGCACCCTGGGCCTGGACATGGCCAAAGTGCTGGCGATCTTCCCGGACTTCGGCAACATCGGCCCGGCATCGGTGCCGATCGTGTTGAGTAAGGCGGTCGAAGCGGGCCGCACCAAGTCGGGCAGTCGCGTGGCGTTGATGGGCATCGGCAGTGGCCTCAACTGCAGCATGGCCGAGGTGGTGTGGTGAAAGGCGGCGATTTGCCCGCAGCCTGGGCCGCCGAATATCCGTTTGCCGCCCACTGGTTCGATCGCGGCGGCGGCGTGCGCATGCACTACGTGGACGAAGGCGCCGGCCCACCGGTGCTGATGGTGCACGGCAACCCGACCTGGTCGTTCTACTATCGCAAGCTGGTCCTGGCGTTGCGCGCCACGCACCGCTGCCTGGTGCCGGACCACGTCGGCATGGGCCGCAGCGACAAGCCCGGCGACGATGCCTATGCCTACACACTCGCGAACCGGGTGGCCGACCTGGGGGCGTGGCTGGATTCGCTGGGCCTGAGCGAGCCGCTGACGCTGGTGGTGCACGACTGGGGCGGCATGATCGGCATGGCCTGGGCGACCGCCAACCCGCAGCGCATTGCGCGGTTGGTGATCCTCAATACCGCGGCATTTGGCCTGCCCGCCACCAAGCGGTTTCCGTGGCCGCTGGCGCTGACCCGGACGCCGCTCGGGGCGCTGCTGGTGCGCGGTTGCAACGGTTTTTCGTGGACGGCGACCTGGGCCGCCATGGCGCGGTCGAAAATGGCGGCTCCGGTCGCGGCGGCCTACACCTGGCCCTATGGATCCTGGGGCGATCGCATTGCTACCCTGCGATTTGTGCAAGACATTCCGCTGCGACAGGGCGACCCGGGTTTCGACATCGTCGATGGTACGGCGCAGCAGCTCCACCTGTTTGCGCAAACCCCGGTGCTGGTGGTGTGGGGCGGCAAAGACTGGGTATTTGACGACCACTTTCTGGCCGAATGGAAACGCCATCTGCCCCACGCGACGGTGCGCTACCTCGCCGACGCCGGACACTACGTCCTGGAAGACGCCGCAGAAGAGGTGGTGCCGGCGGTGGTGGCGTACGTGCGGGGCGACTGAGTCATGGCGTGCAATATCGCGGCCTTCTTGCCTGAGCAAGCGCGCGCGCGCCCGGACGCTCTGGCGCTGGTCGTGCCCCACGGCCGCGGCGCGGATGGCCGGCGCAAGTACCGCACTTGCACCTATCGGCAACTGGACGAGCGCAGTGACCGCATCGCCCGCGGCCTGCTGCGCTACGGCATCGCACGCGGCAGCCGCGCGGTGCTGATGGTCACTCCGGGCGAGTCGTTTTTTGCGCTGACGTTCGCGCTTTTCAAAGCCGGCATCGCCCCGGTGTTGGTCGACCCCGGTCTTGGCATCGCCCAATTGGACCTCTGCATCGCAGAGGCGGAGCCAACCGCCTTTATCGGCGTCGCCAAGGCGCACCTGGCGAGAGCCGTGCTGGGTTGGGGCCGGCACACGGTCGACCACCTGGTTTCGGTGGACTCGCCGCTGGGTTGGGGCGGTGCAACGCTGGCGGAAATCGAAGCGCTCGGCGCGGTGGGCGAACCGGTGCTCGCCGACACCAGGCCGGACGACCTCGCTGCGGTGTTGTTCACGAGCGGCAGCACGGGCCCCGCCAAAGGTGCGGAGTACCTGCATCGCCATTTCGTGGCGCAAGTCGCGTTCATTCGCGACATGTACGGCATTGCGCCCGGCGAGATCGACCTGCCGACGTTTCCGCTGTTTGCCTTGTTTGATCCAGCACTTGGCATGACGACCGTCGTGCCGGAAATGGACTTTACCCGCCCAGCCAGAGTCAATCCCGCCATGATCGCGGAATTGATTGCCGACTGGCGAGTAACCAACGTGTTCGGTTCGCCGGCATTGCTGGCCACGGTCGCCGCCCACGGGGTGCAAAATGGCGTGCGCTGGCCGACCGTGCAGCGGGTGCTGTCCGCCGGCGCGCCGGTCCCGTGGCAGGTTCTTGACGCAATGCACCAGTTGTTGCCTGACGGCGCCCAGGTGTTCACCCCGTACGGCGCCACCGAGAGTCTGCCCGTCGCGAGCATCGGTAGCCGCGAAGTCCTGGCAGAGACCCGCGCGTTGACCGAAGCCGGTCGCGGCGTTTGCGTGGGCCGCCCACCGGATGGCATCGCCGTGCGCGTCATTGCCATCGACGATCGACCACTGGCGAACTGGGACGACGTGCGCGAGCTGCCCACCGGCGAAATCGGCGAACTGTGCGTCTTTGGCCCCAGCACGACGCGGGCCTATTTCGGCCGGCCCAAGGCCACGGCGCTCGCCAAGGTCGACAAGGACGGCCAGACCTGGCACCGCATGGGCGACGTCGGCTACTTCGATTCCCAGGGGCGGCTGTGGTACTGCGGCCGCAAGGGCCACCGCGTGCAGCTACCGGATCGAACCCTGCATACCGCGCCGGTGGAAGAGATTTTCAACACCCACCCGTCGCTGCGTCGCTCGGCGCTGGTCGCTGTGCGGTGCGCAGGCCAGACGCATCCAGTGGTGTGCCTGGAACTGCACAAAACCGCGCAGGTGCGCGGCCGTGCGCTTGCCGCGGAGTTGGCCGCCATCGCCGACCGCCACGAAGTCACGCGGGGCCTCGCTACCTTTTTGGAGCACCCTGGCTTTCCGGTCGACATTCGTCACAACGCCAAGATCGGCCGCGAGAAGTTGGCCGTGTGGGCGCAGGAAAAGCTCGGATGGCGCTAGTCGTCGTCACCGGCGCCAGTGGCTTCTTGGGCGGTGCCATCGCGCGGGCCCTGCTCGAGCGCGGCGACCGCGTGCGCTGTGTCCAGCGATCCGATGCGCCCGCCCTGCTAGCCCGCGGAGCGCAAATCGCCCGCTGCGACCTGTCGGGCGACCCAACGGCCGTTGCCCGCGCTGTCGGTGCAGCCGACGCGGTCCTGCATGTGGCCGCCAAAGCCGGGGTGTGGGGCCACTGGCGCCAATTCGAATCCGCCAACTTCACCGCTACCGCCAACATCATCGCGGCGTGCCGGGCCAATGGCATCGGCAAGCTGGTCTATACGAGCACGCCGTCAGTGGTCCATAGCGGCGGCGATGTCGAAGGCGCCGACGAATCGGCCCCGCTGCACCCAGACCCAAGTTCAGCGTATGCGGTGTCAAAAGCCGCGGCCGAAACGCTGGTGCGCGCAGCCAATGAACCGTCCCTTGCAACGGTCGCCCTGCGCCCGCACCTGATCTGGGGACCATGCGACACCCAACTGACCGCGCGCATTGTGGCTCGCGCCAAAGCCGGGCGGCTGCGGCTGGTCGGCGGCGGTCACAAGGTCATCGACGGCACCTACATCGACAACGCGGTCGAGGCGCACCTGTTGGCGCTGGACCAGCTGTCGCCGGACGCGGCTTGCGCGGGCAAGGCCTATTTTATTGCCAATGGCGAACCGATGCCCCAGCGGGCGCTGGTCAACGGCATCCTTGGCGCAGCCGGGTTGCCGCCGTGCGAAAAGTCCGTTGCGCCTTGGCTAGCCTACGCCGTGGGTGCGGTGCTCGAAGGCCTGTGGCGGTTGGTGGGTCGGCAGGATGAGCCGCTGATGACCCGTTTCGTCGCGCGGCAACTGGCGACTGCGCACTGGTACCGTCTGGACGGCGCTCGGCGCGACCTGGGCTACCAGGCCAAGGTGACGACCGCCGAGGGGTTGCGGCGATTGGCAGATTCGCTGCGGCCCGCCGATGCCTGAATTCGAGGCCTGCGATACAGCCGCTCAAGCTCTCCTGCCGCGCCAAGGCTTCGTAGAAGATTGACTTCGTCGACCTCGTCAACCGGCGGAGCGGCGAGTCGAATTGCAAAGTCGAGCGCTTGCGACCCACCAGGCAAGCGATGGGCCAACGTAGA
>CAXRHS010001113.1:0-2399 GCA_964230235.1 Myxococcota bacterium | reverse complement strand
GATCTGGGCGGCCGAACCCTGCTGCCCGGCCTGGTCGACTGCCACACACACCTTGCGTTCGCCGGCGACCGCAGCCACGAGTTTCTGCAACGCTTGAGCGGTGTTTCGTACCAGGAGATCGCCCGCCAAGGTGGTGGCATTGCCTACACGGTCGGCCAGACCCGAAAAGCGACGCTGCCCGAACTGGTCGAGGCTTCGGCGGTGAGGTTGCGCGCATTGTGCGACCAGGGCGCGCGCGTGGTCGAAATCAAGACCGGCTACGGCCTCGACCTGGCGACAGAACTGAAGTTGCTGGACGTGATCGGGCTGCTGCAGGCGCGCTTCGCGGGCGACGTGGAGTTGGTGGCGACCGCGATGCCGGCGCACGCGGTTCCGACGGAATTCAAAGGCGACCCGGACGGCTATGTCGACACCGTTTGCCGCGACGTTCTGCCGGCTATGGCTGTCCATCGCTATCCGCCAGCGTTCGTCGACGTGTTCGTAGAGGACGGGTATTTCAGCGTTGCGCACGCCGAGCGCCTTGCAGCGACGGCGCAGGCCCTGGGTCTGCCGATCAAGGCCCATGTCGACGAGTTCGCCGAGATCGGCGGCTTGCAGTGGGCGCTTCAAGCCGGCGCGACCAGCGTTGAGCACCTGCTGCAAACCTCGCCCAACGCAATTGCGGCGCTTGCAGCCTCTGATACGGTGGCCGTTGGCCTGCCGCTGACCAGCGTGTTCTTGCGTGAGCCGCTGGCGCCGCTGCGCGCACTGGTCGACGCCGGTGCGCGGGTGGCCCTCGCGACGGAGTGCAACCCGGGTTCGGCAATGACCACCAGCCTGACGCTGCTTTTGCAACTGGCGGTGCTGCTCGGCCGCTTGTCACCCGCTGAGGCGCTGCGCGGCGTCACGCGGACGGCGGCGCTGGCGCTCGGGCAGCCCAATGGCTACACCGGGCGAATCGCGGTCGGCGAGCCGTTCTTGGGCACCGTGCTCGAGCTGCCCAGCGTGGACGGGCTTTTCTACCAACTTGGCCAGCCGGTGCGCGCCTGGGATGGGCTGCTCCGTGCGGGCATCGGCTAGCCGCCTTCCGCGGTCCGCGATCACGCCTGCCCCAAAAAGACCAGTAAGCGCAACGATCTGAACAAAGGGGGGTATGAAGATCCGGGCTCGAAGGGGCCGCGCGAGCGCGACGATGCCCTTGCGTCCCCAGCTTTTGACCATGATCGCGGATGCTCGAAAAAGCGCTGCAAAAGCATTGATCTGAACAAAGGGGGGGGCACGTCGAAGCGACGGGTTTGTCGCGCGGATTACAGCCGCGCGATGGCGTCGCGGACCTCCGCTTCGTCGTAGCGCGCGCCCATCGCGGCCAGGACTTCCGCCGCTTGGACGAGCCGCGTGCGCGCTTCGGACTTGTCCAGCCCCGGCATGAAAGCCAATTCCCGCCAGGCCAAGCCAAGTTCGTAGGGCTGGCCCATCGTCGTTGCATGGTCGATCGCCTTGCGCAGGCAGACTTCAGCGCCCTTGGCGTCGCCTGCCCGCCGCCGCCAGGTGCCGCTAAACAACTGCCCTTGCGCCAGACCGAACGGAAAGATCTTCGCAAACACAACGGTTGCGTCGGCCATGGCCTTGGCGCGCTGCTTGAAGTGCGCGGCTTCCGGCGATCCGGGTGCGGCTTCATCCCACAAGGCCAGGTACACCTGGTTCAGGCTGTTGAGGCCGTGCTGAGTCCAGTACGCGACCGGGCGCTTGCCCGCCACCAGCGGATACATCTCGTCGGCACGCTTGCGCGCCTGAATCTTGTCGCCGCTGCGCCACAATGCCAATGAGAACAGTCCAATGGTCGTAATCAGTTCTCCGCTGGCGGCCTTGTAGCGTGCAGCGATCTCCAAGTTGTGCACCGCGTCTGCGGTGCGACCCAAGCGCAGCAAGCAAGCGCCACCGCCGGCGTGGTGCCAGCTCTCGATTTGGGCGTCATCGGCCTGGCGCGCCAGCACGCCGACCTGCGCGAACAGCGGCTCCATCTGGTCGAGCTTGCCCTGGTAGAGCATGGTGTAGCCCAGCACGCTCAACGCCTCAATGCGCAATCGGCGGTCGCCGAAGTCGCGGGCCAGATCCGCCGAGCGGCGCAGGTCGCGCTCCGCGCTCGGCCAGTCCGCAACGCAGAGGTGGTAGACCCCAAGGCGGCTGGTCACATACGACAACTTTGCCGGGTCATTGGAGACTTCTGCGATTTCGATAGCGCGGCGCGCCCACGCCTTGCACAACGCGGCCAGCGGAATCGTCGCAAACACGACTGTCAGGATGGCGTAGGCACGGCCAAGCTCGCCGCTCGGCCCGACCGGTTCGGCCGTGTTCAGTTCGCGCAAGGCGCTGTCGAGCAAGCCCGGCGGATTCTCGCGGTAGATGTGGATCTCGGTCAG
>CAXRHS010001112.1:0-2593 GCA_964230235.1 Myxococcota bacterium | reverse complement strand
CGCCGCATGGGGCCGAACACGCGCCCGCGGTCCAGGCACTCCAGCCGCCGTCCACAGGCTTACAACCGCCCGTGCATTTGCCGCTTACGCAGGTTTCGCCGGGCGAACAGCCACCGGCGGCTTCGTCGACCTGACCGTTGCAGTCGTTGTCCACGCCGTCGCAGACTTCGGCCTTGGGGGCGGTCAGGATGCACGCGCCGAGGCCGGTCGGCGCGCAGGTCCGCGTCCCGGGGCACTGGCCGACGATCTTGCCGCCCTGGTCCTTTTGTTCACCGTAACACGCGGTCTTGAGCGCCGCCGACTTGGCCGCCTGGGTGCAGGAGCAGGTGCCATAGGGCTTGCCCGCCGCATCGACCTTGACGCATTGCAGCGACTTGGGGCCCTCTGGCGATTGGCCTACCAGGCAGTCGTAGCCGTTGGGGCATTGTTCTTTGACCGTACAGGGAGCGCCGCAAAAGCGGCCGAGCGGACCCTGATCGACGCACAAGGCGCCGGTGACGCCCGCAGCCTGGCAGTCGGCGGTGGCGGCGCACGGGTAGCAGATCTTGCCCCACTGCGGAACGCACACGTCGAACTTGACGCCGCCCGCGCCGGGCAAGCTGACGCAGACCGTGTCTTTGGTGCACCCACTGCCACAGGGAATCGCGCAGCGCTTGCCATCGGCGGTGTCGATGCACAAGCCGTTGGTGCACCCGGCAGCGTCGGTGCAGGAACAGCCCGGTGCGCCGGGACAACTGACGGGGCCCGCCCCATCGGCGATGTCGGCGATGATGCTGTCCGTGGCATCCACCGCGTCCGCGGCGGTCGCCGTTTCCTGGCTGGTCGCTTCCGCGCCGCCATCGGAGCCGCTCGTGCCCTCTTTGGCGGCCAGGTCGCCAAGGCCCCCCGAGTCAAAAGTCGTATTGGTGTCATCGAGCGCGCTGCCACCCGACGTTGGCCCGGAAGGCGGGCTCGTGCACGCGGCGATGGCAAGCGCCCCAAACAGGGCAACGGTCAGCTTGACGGACATCGGGAGACCTGAGGCGGCGGGAGCCGCGGGGCATGGGTTGTAGCACAGCCGCAAGCGGGCTGTCGCAGCGCGACGTCCGGTTGCAGCTTGAGCTGGCGAAGGGTCAGGCGCCTTGGCGGCGACCAAAACGCAAGTGCGGATTCTGACGCGGGTTGCTGCAAGGGTGCGGCGACAACCGATTGCCGATCCGCCGCCCGGCAGGAGGCTGTTGCAAGTCAGCCTCCGGCGCGGCACGCGCCGCGTTGGGGGTGAGAAATCCGCGAGGATTTCGAGGGGGCCGCGCGGCGGTCCCCTTGAAAAAGGAGGCGGAGCGAACCTTTTTCAACAACCGCGCAGTTGGGCTGCGCGGCGGTCAGTCGATGGCCAGCGACAGGGCGAACTCGCCGGCCTCGGTCTTGAAGCCGTCGACAATCACATACACGGTGTCGCCGTTGGCGACCGGGATGTCGAGCTTCTCGCCGCCAAGCCCCTTGAAAAGACTGGAGCAACCGAGTTCCTTGCCCGTGGCGCACGGCGCGGCCCGCGCGTACAACACAACATCAAAGGTCGCGTTGAGCGTTTCGACGTGCAGCGTTCCGCCGCGGTGGGCGACCACGGCGTACACGGCGTCGCGTGCGCTGGTGCCGCCGCACGTGGACTTGCTGGCATTGGAGAAGGACGCGGTAGAGCCCGCGAACTCCACGGGCTCGCTCCAGACGTGGATCGGCTGACCGGGGCAGGTCTTGGCCTTGGCCGATTTGACCTCAGGTTCGCAGTTGGCGTCACAGCCGTCGCCCGCAGTCTCGTTGCCGTCGTCGCAGATTTCGTCGGGATCGGCGAGGCCGTCGCCGCACGCGGAGCCCTCTTCAAAGGTGGCAATCAGCGTATAGGTACCCGAACCGGTCTCCTTGCCGTCGACAAACGCAAACAGTGTCTCACCCGCGTTGAGCGCCACCTTGACGGTCTCGGCGCCGCCAGCGCCAGCGGTCTCGCTGCAGCCGACCTGGTCGGTGCCGTCGCAGTTGCCGCGGCGCACATATAGGCTGCCGTCAAAGCCTGCGCCGGGCTTGAGTTCCAGCTTGACCCGGCCGCGCACCTCGGCCGAGAAGGCATGCACGGCGTCTTTGGCCTGCCCTGCTGAACCACAGGCACCGCTGCCGTTGTAGTTGGACTTGAGCGCCGCGGTATCGCCATACACCGTGAACGGTTCGGCTGCGCTCAACGCGACCGCGGATCCCGGGCACTTGTCCGCTTGATCGGGCGCGACCGCGGTGTCGGGGCCGCCGCCGGTCGAGGTGTCGGGTTCGGTGCGCGGCTCGGTGTCCTGTTCAACGACGCCCAGGCACGGCTCGCACGGCCCGAACGACTGGCCGCTGTCGTTGCAGACCTTGGTGCCGGACTCTTTGCCGCCGACGCAGTTGCAGAACACATTGGCACCCGGCGTGCACAGCCTTGCTGCGCCGGTGTGGCCGGCATTGGACGACTCGCAGCCGTTGGCTACCTGGGCGAGCGCAGCCGCAAGAACCAGCAAGGCCAAGGTCGAGAGGCGCGCAACGCGCGGGGACAGCACGTTCAGACGGATTCCTTGCGCACGGCGCGCACCAG
>CAXRHS010001111.1:0-2283 GCA_964230235.1 Myxococcota bacterium | reverse complement strand
CGTGTTGGCGTAGACCAGCGAACCGCCGCCGACACCTGCGCCCGACAGGACGAACACATTGTCGAGCAGCGTCATCTTGAGGGCACCGACGCAGTACACGGCCGGGGCCCACAGGCTTCTGAAGACGTTCCAGTTGGTCTTGGGAAAGTCGGCTGCCGCCCAGCGCTTGCCGCGTTCGATGACCAGCACGGAGTAGCCCTTTTCGGCCATGCGCAGGGCAGACACCGAGCCACCAAAGCCGGAGCCGATGACGAGGACGTCGGTGTCGAATGCGGTGGATTCGGCGGCGGTGGGCATGGCGACCTCCTGGCGGGGGCCATTTTGCGCGCAATCGCGGCGGGTCGCCAGCGTGGAGCCCTTGTGCGCGGGCGCCGCGACAATTCAGCCTTGCCCGCCGAGCGCCCCCCAACTATTGTAGCCGCATGCGCTTCCTCAATCCCAAAACCGACTTCGCCTTCAAGAAGATCTTCGGCTCGCCCGAAAGCGGCGACATTCTGGTGTCGTTCCTCAACGCCATGCTCGACTTGCACGGAGACGACCGCGTGGCCAGTGTGCAAATCCTTGACCCCTGCTTCGCGCCTCCCATCCTTGGCATCAAGAACACGTACGTCGACGTGCGCGCTACCGACCAGGCGGGTCGGCAGCACATCATCGAAATGCAGGTCATCAACCACCGCGGCTTGGAAGAGCGGGTCCTGTACAACGCCTGCAAGGCGGTTGCCGGTCAGCTGCAGGAGGGCGTCGATTACATTGCGCTCCAAGAGGTGGTGTCGCTGGTCATCACGGATTTTGAAATGTTCCCGGAGGTCAGCGGCCTGCGTCATAGTTTTCGCCTGCGGACCGCCGACGGTCGGACCTACAACGACAAGTTGCAACTGGTGTTCGTCGAACTGCCCAAGTTCGGCAAGCAGGCCTCCGAGCTGAGCGACACCTTCGACCGCTGGGCGTATTTCCTGCGCGAAGCGCGCAAGCTAGACGAGATCCCGCCAGAGCTGGCCAGCGATGCCGATGTGGCCCATGCCATGCGCCTGGCAAACCTGGCCGGCATGTCCGCCGAGGACCTGGAGGCACACCGCAAACGCGAGGACTTTCTGTACATCGTTCGCGAAGGCTACGTGCTGGCGAGGCAGCAGGGAGAGGCTGCCGGCGAGGCGCGCGGCGAGGCGCGCGGGATCGAAATCGGCGCGACGCGCGCGCGAGACCAGACGTGGGCCGAGGCAGTCGCGCGGCTCGTGGCCACCGGCATGACGGAGTCGCAGGCCCGGGCGATGCTCGGGATGCCACAACACGGCGGTTGAGGCGCTACCGCGAAAGTGGGCACCCGCTGACTGGCGTCGGTGCCGGCAGACTTGCTGCTGGCGTCCAGCCAACTTTCCGCCCCCCAACCGCTCCGCTATGCTCACGCGCCAGCGGGCTTTGGCCGCCCGCCGAGGTCGCCATGCCGCCCCGTTTCGCCCGCGCGGTCGCCCCCGCAGCCCTGACGCTAACCTTCGCCTGCGGCACCGCGCCTGGGACCCAGCCTGGGCCCGCGGCAAACAGCGCGGCGTCGACGGACACCGCAGCGGAAGTCACCGCGACCGACGGAGCGACTGCCGCGGACACAGGCGTCGATGGCGCGGCCGACACCGCCGGCCCGTGGGCCCCACCGCCGGTCGCCCCACCCGACACCGGCACCGAGGTTGTCGCCCCCGGCTGGTTGGTGGCGCTGGCCAACCCCAACACCGATCAGGTCTTTGCCGCGCTCGACACCGGCACATTCGCGCTGCCCGACCCGGGCACCAAAGCCTATGGCATCAACTGGAAAGCGACCCAGCCCAAAGACGGACAGTTGCCACCCCAGGGCAACCCGGCGCAGGTGGTGTATGCGGCGCGCACCGTCACTGCCCCCGCCGCGATGGGCGCCGTGCTGCAGCTAGACCGCGGCTACGATGCCTGGCTCAACGGCCGGCGCCTGGCGGGCGACGTGTATGGTCACGGCTGGATGCGGTTCCCCGGCCAGCTGAACAGCGGCGACAACCTGCTCGTCGTCCGCGGCCGCGGCGGCCAGCAGTGGGGCATCAAGGTCGCGACCTCGTCGCACAAGGCCAGGCTGAACCAACATGACCTGACCCGGCCCGACTTGCGGGTTGGCGACAACAGCGTGCGCTGGCTAGGTGTGCCGCTGCTGGTGTTTGGCCAGCCGGCGGCCGATGCGGCATTGGACGTCTCGGCGCGGGTGGTGGCGGACGCGCACTGGCAGGCGACGCACACCGCGACCCCGGGACTGCCGGGCGCTTCCGCGAC
>CAXRHS010001110.1:0-3525 GCA_964230235.1 Myxococcota bacterium | reverse complement strand
CAGAGATTCGGTTCTTGGACGTCGTGCAACCGTTTGAGGACAAGCTGGCCGTGGTGTCGTGCCAGATGCCCAGCTACGAGTGCGAGCGCTCGGACACCTGCAGCCTGCGCGACCCGATGGCGGTGCTCAACGCATTCGTGCTGCGGCAGTTTGAGGGTTTGACCATGGACCTGTTTGTCGCACCGCACCAGTGGCTGGTGAGCAGCGGACGATCAGCGACACAGGCGCAAGACACGTCGTTGGCGCGACGGCTGCGAATGGGCGAGGCGGCCGTGCAGCGGTAGCGCGGCCTGGTCGGGTCAATGAAAATCACGACTTGCCGCCGCCGGCACGCTCTGCCCCAGCGCCAGTTCCCAGAGCTCCTCGACCACCAGGTGGGTCACGCCGTCCTGGGCCTGCACTTTGCCGCTCACGCCCAAAAGCACCGCGGTTTTGGCCAGCAAGCGGTGGCGCTCGTACACATCGCGCCACAACACCAGGTTGACAAAGCCGGTCTCGTCTTCAAGCGTGAAGAACGTCACGCCCTTTGCGGTGCCCGGTCGTTGCCGACAGATGACCAGCCCCGCGTAGCGCACCCATCGACCGTGCGGCGTGGTCTGCACCTCGACCGCGGTCGGCAGCTTGCGCGCCCGCAACTGGTCGCGGACATGCAGCAGTGGATGGCCGCGCGCGGAATGTTGGGTGCGCCGGTAGTCCCAGACCACCTCCGCATGGGCAGAAAGTGCCGCCAGCAGCGGCAATTCATCGCGCGCCACCAGCGGCAGTTCGTCCTTGGCGCGCCGCAGCACCGCCCGCAGCTGCCACAGGGCTTGCCTGCGTTGCAGCCCGAGTCCATCGAATGCCCCGGCTTCAGCCAGCGCCTCGTGGGCCGCGCGGTCGAGCGGCACGCGGCGCACGAAATCGTCGAGATCAGCGTACGGGGCCGGCGCCGCCTCCAGTTTGGCGCGGTGCACCACACCCAGCCCTTTGACGAAGCGCAGCCCCATGCGTACGGCCAATTGGGGTTCTGGCATCGGCTGCGGACCTGGGCCTGGCTCTGTCCCTGTCCCAGAGCCTGCCCCTGAGTCTGTCTCTGTGCCTGTGCCTGTCCCTGTGCCTGTCCCTGTGCCTGTCCCTGTCTCTGCTCCTGTCCTTGCTCCTGTCCCTGCCCCGTCCGCTTTCCGCGGCGCCACCGCCTCAAACCGACACTGCCACCCCGACCGCTGCACATCGACCGGCAGCACCTGCACCCCATGGCGACGGGCGTCTTCCAGAATCGTCGCCGGCGTATAGAAGCCCATCGGCCAGGCATTGAACAGCGCGCACGTGAACTGCACCGGGTGGTGGCACTTGAGCCAGGCGGTGACGTAGGAAATCAGCGCGAACGACGCCGCATGGCTCTCGGGAAAGCCGTACTCGCCAAAACCACGGATTTGCTCGAATACGCGCTCGGCAAACTCGCGGGCGATGCCCTTGGCGGCCATGCGCTCGACCAGGCGATCGCGGTGCTGCTCGATGCGCCCACAACGCCGCCACGCCGCCATGTCGCGCCGCAACTGGTCGGCCTCGCCTGGGCTGTAGTCGGCGGCGACCATCGCCAGCTTCATCACCTGTTCTTGGAAAAGCGGCACGCCCATGGTCTTTTCGAGCACGGGGATGAGGCTCGGGTGTGGATACTCGACCGCTTCTTGCCCGTGGCGGCGCCGCAGATACGGGTGGACCATGCCGCCGGTAATCGGCCCCGGTCGAATGATCGCCACCTCGACCACCAGGTCATAGAAGGTGCGCGGCCGCAGCCGCGGCAGCATCGACATCTGCGCCCGGCTCTCGATCTGAAACACGCCCACGGTGTCGGCGCGCTGGATCATCGCGTAGGTCGCCGGATCCTCGGCCGGCACGGTCGCCATCGTCAGGTGTAGCCCCTTGGACTGCCGCAACAGGTCAAAGCAGCGGTGCACCTGGCTCAGCATGCCCAGACCCAGCAGGTCCACCTTGAAAAGGCCGAGGGCATCCACGTCGTCTTTGTCCCACTGGATGACCGTGCGGTTGTCCATCGCGCCGTTCTCGATCGGCACGATGCTGTCGACCGGATCGTGGCCGAGCAGGAACCCGCCCGGATGAATCGACAGGTGGCGTGGAAAGTCCTGGATTTCGCTGGTCAACTGGCACAGCAATTGGTGGGTCGGCGTCTCGGGGTCCAGGCCGGCCAGCCGCAGGTCGTCATCGCCCATGCCATCGCCATAGCGCGAGACGAGCTTGCTCAGCCGGTCGAGCGCGGTTTCGGGCATGCCGAGCGCCTTGCCGACGTCGCGCACCGCGCTTTTGGCCCGGTAGCGGATCACCACCGCCACCATCGACGCGTACGACCGGTCCTTTTCGGTCACGCACGGCGCCGCTTGCGCCACCTTTGCGGCCGACGGGTGCAGCGGATCGTAGCGACCGTAGACGTACTGGATGACCTCTTCGCGGCGGTCATGTTCGATGTCCAGGTCGATGTCGGGCGGCTCGGCGCGCTCCAGCGACAAAAAGCGCTCGAAAAGCAGCCTCATGCGCACGGGATCGATGGCCGTGATGCCAAGGCTATAGCAAACCGCGCTATTGGCCGCCGATCCCCGGCCTTGGCACAAGATGTTGCTGCGGCGACAGAACTGCACGATCTCCCACATGGTCAGGAAGTACCCACCGTAGTCCAACTGCCGGATGAGCCCGAGTTCTTTGTCGATTTGCGCCCGCACCTCGACCGGCACTGCCGACCACGCCCCGACGTGGTAGCGCTCGCACGCACCGCGCTCGGTCAGCTGCCGCAGCCATTCATCGAGGGTGGTGCCGTCGGGCAGTTGCTCGGCCGGGTACACGTAGCGCAGTTCGTCCAAGCGGAAGGTGCAACGACTGGCGACCTCCAGGGTGCGGCGCAGCGCGTCGGGGTGATCATGAAAAAGCTCGGCCATCGCGTAGGGCGACTTGAGGTCGTGCTCGGCGTTCGGGCGCAGGCGATCGCCGGCCTGATCCAAGCTGACCCCGTGGCGAACGGCGGTCAGGACATCGCACAGCGGCCTGCGGGTCGCGTTGTGGTAGAGCACTTCGGTCGCCGCCACCAGCGGCCAACCCAGCGTTCGCGCGACCGCTTGCAGCCGTTGCGCGCGCACGGTGTCGTCGGCGTGGCGGTGGCGGGTCAGCAGCGCATACGCGCGGTCGCCAAACGCATCGGCGACCATCCGCAGTTGCCGCGATGGCACGGCGGCGTCTGTCTGGTGCACCAGCAGCAACAACCCAGCGGCGTGCTCGGCGAGTTGCTGCCAATCCACCACCGAAGCGCCCTTGTGGCAACGCCGCCGACCAAGCGTGACCAGGCGGCACAGATTGCCCCAGCCCTGGCGATCCATCGCCAGCAAGACCGGGGTCTGCGGACGCATTCTGGCAATCGCGGCGGCGTCCAGGGGCGCGTCCGTGCCCAGACCAGGCCGCCCGCGAGCGGATCCCAAACCGTCGAACGGCTCCGGCGCATTGGCCGCCCGCATGCCCAGGGCGTCGGGCGCGACGGCCGCC
>CAXRHS010001109.1:0-7110 GCA_964230235.1 Myxococcota bacterium | reverse complement strand
CCCGCCGGGCTGGGCGACGGCCTCAAGTACCTCGTGCATCGTGGGTTTCAGGCGATGGTGCTGCACCTGGTCGACGCCGGTCTGTTGACGGCGGGTGCCTACGGCGATGTCGCGCTTGTCGACGCCGAGACGGGAGAACTGCGCGAGATTACGCTGACACCCGCGATGATGGACGAGTACCGCAAGGCATTTGAGGCGTTTTGCGCGGACATCGACCGGTCGGCCCGCGAAGTGGGCGCGGTTTGTCTGCGCCTCGATGTCGCCGTGCCCTACGACGACGCGGTGCTGCGGGTCTTTCGCGCCGGCGGATTTCTGGGCTGATGGGCGTGCCGACCGACCTGGGCGCGTGGCTGCAACTGGCCGCGCTGACCGCGGCCGCGCTTGCGCTGCTGTACCTGTTGCGTCCGCGCCGCCGCCGGGTCGAGGTGCCGTTCGGTGGGCTGTGGCGGCAAGTGCTGGCGCAGTCGCAAGCCCGCGCGTTTGGCCGTCGCTGGCAGCGACTGTGGTCGTTCTTGGCCTTTGTCGCGATCGCCGGGGCGGTGCTGGCGGCGCTGGGCGAACCGATCTGGCGGCCGCAACCGCCGCCGGAGCAGCCGGTGCGCTGGTCGACCCTTGTGGCCATCGACGTCTCTGCATCGATGGCGACGTTGGACGGCCGCCTGCCGACCACCAACGCAGCGACCTGGCACGACCGGCTGGCCGAGGCTCGCCACGCGGCGCTGGCTTTTCTCGACACGCTGCCCGCTGACGAGGCAGTCGCGGTCATGGCCGCGGCGGGACATACCGCGATGGTGGCGGGTTGGGGCAGTGACCGGCAGGGCCAGCGCAAGGCCATCGCGGCCCTGACCGCCACGGACGCGGGCTTGGACTTGCGGCGCTTGCAGCAAGACGCGCAAGCGATGTTGCGGGGTCGGCCAGGCCCGCGGCTGGTTGTGGTCACCGATGGCGGTCCGCCGCTCGGCGCGGCCGGGGCGCTGACCGTGCCGCTGGAAACCCTTGCCGTGGGTCCCGCGCGCGATGTGACCGCCGTGCTCGGCGCCGCCGAGGCCAATTCGCCAACGCAAGCGGGCCCGTTGGACGACCTGCAAGTGCGAGACTTGCGGTTGCGCCCGACGCCGGGGGACCGCGAGGTCGGCGCGCTGACGGTGCAGGTGGTCAACCGATCGCAGCGGCCGCTGTCCGCCCGGCTCGCCATCCGGTCCTCCAGTACCGCGCAGCATGCCGGCCAGTTTCTGCACGACGCGACCTTGCGGCTGCTGCGACCGATTGTGGCTCCGCCCGGCGAATCGCAGCACGAAGTTGCCGACATCGACCTCGCAGAACCCCATTTCGCCGTGCACATCGAAGGCGCCGATCCGACCTGGCGCGATCGGGCCCCTTGGAACGACTGGGCGTTCGCGGCGGTCAGCGACCTTGCGCGGCTGCGGGTGCTGGTGGTGGGCGACGACAACCGCTTCTTGCTTGGCGCCCTCGACGCGAGCGGCCGCGCCGATGTCGCGGAGTACACGGCCGAGGCGTTCGCCGCCCGGCCGGCCAGCGACCCGCGTCCGGATGTGGTGATTGCCAATCAAGCGGCTGTCACGGTGCCGGACGACTGGCCAACCTGGACGCTATCGGTGGCGGCGCCTGCCGAGCCGACCCGCACCGGCAGCGTGGTACAGGCCCCGGAACTGCTCGTGCGCGCCGGCGATCATCCGGCGATGCGCGGCGTCAGTTTTCAGGACACCAACTTCGACTCGGTGCGGTCGATTCCAGCGCTGCCGGGGCAGATCGTCCTGGCGGGTGTCACGGTCGCGGGGCGAACGCTGCCGGTGATGCTGGCGAGCGAGGGCGGCGCGCGGCGGCTGTGGTGGGGCATCGATCTGCTCGAGACCGACCTGGTGGCGCGCATCGCCATGCCGATCCTGGTCGCCAACGCGCTGGCCTGGCTGGCCGGCGACGCCGAACCGCTGGTACCCGCGCTGCAATTGGGACGACCGTGGGCAGTTGAGCTGCCCAACCGCAGTCCAGACTGGCGCTACCGCGAGCCCGGGGTCGGCGAGCGCCAGGCGCGCGTTTCGGCGGGGCAGGCGCTGGCTTCGAGCGCGCGCCACGGTGTCCATGTTTGGCTCGACGGCCGCGGCGGTCGGGTGGCGCGGGCCAGCGAAATCGCGCGCAGCGAGGACCCGACGCTGGTGCAGGCGGCAGGCGTGCGACCGACAACGCACCCGCATCCAGTCATCGAGGCGCGGACGCTCGACCTGCCGCGCTGGGCGTTGTGGATTGTCGCGGCGGCAATGGCGTTGGCGGCCGAGTGGTTGCTGTATTTGCGGCGGAGGACGTTGTGATCGCGGCGCAAAAACAGCTCGCTGTCCGCGACGGGCATCCACCCGCAACGCGGCGTGCGACGCGAAGGGTGGCCGAAGCCGGCTCCTCACCGCGCTGCGCAGTCGCGGCTTGCTTGGCAGTGACAACCCTTCGACCTGCCATGGCGACAAACCCGGCCCCGGGGCCGCGCGCCTTTGGAGCGGCATCGTGACACTGCGCCATGCCCTGTGGTTGGCGGCGGTGGCCGCCCTTGCCGTTGCCGTGGCGGGGTGGCTGACCGGTCAGCGCGCGCTGGCGGGCGACTGGTTGGCGCTGCACGGCGTGCAGTTCGCGGCACCGCATTGGCTGTGGCTGGCCAACCTGGCCTGGCTGGTGCCCTTGAGCCTGCCGTGGCGGCTGACCGACTTGCCGCGCTGGCAAGTTGCGCTGCAGACGCTGGTGCGCATGGCGCTGGTGGCGCTGCTGTCGGTGGCCATTGCCCATCCGCAAATTCACCGCGACCGGCCGCGCCAGCCGCCGGTCAGCCACGTCGTCGCCCGCTCGGACTCGGTGGCCGACGACCTGGTGCAGGCGGCGCGCCGGGGCATCGCGCAATCGGCAGCCGTCCTGCGGGATCGCGAACGGCAGCGGCCAGCGGGCCCAGAACTTGCCGCGGCAGGCGACGCTCAGGTCGCCGTGGTCGCATTTGACGCGCGCGCAGAACGCTTGCCGTTCGCCGCGACCCTCGACCAGGCGCAAGCGCCGGAATTGCCTCGCAGAGCTGGTTCCGGCGATGACCTGGGCGGCGGCGCCACCGACTTGCAGGCGGCGCTCAACCTCGCCCTCGGCCTGGTCGACGCGCGCGCGGTGCCGAGCGTGGTCGTGTGGTCGGACGGTGTCCAGACCCAAGGCGAGGCGCTCGACATGGCGGCGGCGCTGCGGACGGCCGGCGTGCGCGTGCACTTGCCGGACCTTCCCGCACTGCCGGTCGCGCCAGAGTTGCTGGTCGATCGGCTCGAATTGCCCCAAGTCGTGCGCGCCGGCGTGCGCTTCCCGCTGGCCATCCACCTGTTGTCGAACGCAGGTGGCCGCGCAACGTGTCAGGTGCGCGCCGACGGCCAAGTGCCCCAGCCTGTCGCGGTCGAGCTGCCGGTCGGCGAGACCCGCGTCGCGCTGGGCGATCTCGTCCTGCGCAAGCCCGGCGCGGTCGACCTGCAAGTGGACTGTACGCCCGCTGCGGCTGCGCAGGACCGCTTTGCGTCGAACAACCACCTGCGCGGCCGGGTGGTGGTGCGCGACCGGCCGCGGCTGCTGTACGTCGAAGGCCAGGGCGCGCGCGCGGCGGTGGCGCTGACCCAGGCGCTGCGCGACGACTTCGAGGTCGAGGTGCGCGGCGGCGACGGATTGCCGCGATCGCTGGGCGGCCTGCGGCCGTTTCAGGCCATCGTGCTGAGCGACGTGCCGCGGGGTTCGCGCGAGGGCGTGCCGCTGCTGACCGACGGCGACATGCGCAACCTGGACGCCTACGTGCAGGCTGGCGGTGGGCTGCTGGTCGTCGGTGGCGAAGACTCGCTGGGTTCTGGCGGCTACCAAGACACCTACCTGGACAAACAGGTGCTGCCGGTCGCAATGGACGTCGAGTCCAAAACCGAAACCCCGACCATCGGCATGATGTTGTGCATCGACCGATCGGGTTCGATGTCGGGGCCGAAAATGGAGCTGGCCAAGGCCGCTGCCATCGCCACGGCCCAGGCGCTGGCCCGCGACGACTTGATTGGGGTGGTGGCCTTTGACAGCGAAGCGCGGCTGGCCGTGCGCCTGCAACGCGCCGGCAACAGCTACCGCATTGAGTCGGACATCGCCAAGCTGTCGCCCTCTGGCGGCACCCACATCTACCCGGCCATCGACCTGGCGTACCAGCAATTGGTGACCGCGCATGCCAAGGTCAAGCACGTCATCGTGATGACCGATGGGCAGGCCCCGCGGGCCGGCATCGACGCGCTGGTGCGCCAGATGCGCAACTCCGGCATCACGGTGTCCAGTGTCGGCGTGGGCAACGACGTAGACCGCAACCTGCTGGAGGCCATTGCAGATCGCGGCGGCGGCCGGTCCTACTTTACCGATCGGCCAGAGACCCTGCCGCGCATCTTTGTGCGCGAAACCAAGCTGATTGCCGGGCAGTCGGTGGTGGAGACGGCGGTTCGCGCACGGGTAGCTCCGGGCGTGCGCCGTGTCGACCTGTTGCGCGGCGTCGAGATTGGCACCGCCCCTGTGCTGACCGGCTTTCTGCCGGCCCGCGTCAAGCCCGGCGCCGAAGAGATCCTGCGGCTGTCGAACGGCAAGCCGCTGCTGGTTCGCTGGCGGCTAGGCCTTGGAAAAGTAAGCGTCTGGACAAGCGATCTCAAGAACCGCTGGGCCGCGAACTGGAGCGACTGGTCCGGTTACGCTCGCCTTGCCCGCCAGATTGTGCGCGACGTGTTGCAAGAAGAACTGGGCCTGGATGCGCAAGTGCGGCTGGTGCGCGAGCGCGACCGCTTGCGGGTGGCGGTAGACGTTTTTGAGGACGCCGATGTCGCGCTGCCCGGTCTGGTCGGCGAGGCGGTTGTCCGCGATCCGGCCGGTACCGCGTTGACCGTGCCTTTGCGCGAGGCCGCGCCCGGTCACTACGAAGCCGAGGTGCCGATGGTCGGCTTTGGCGCCTGGGATGTCGCGGTGTCCTTGCGGGCGGCGCCCGACAAGCCGGTGCTCGCCAGCGGCCGCGCGACGGCCCTGCACCCGTACCCGGACGAGCACCGCATGGTGGCGACGCCGCCCCAAGACCTGCTGGCGTTGGCGGCGGCCACGGGCGGCAACCCGCGTTCTGGGCCTGCGCAGTGGCTCGACACCCGCGGGCTGGTGCACCGGGCCTGGTCGCCACTGTGGCCGGATCTCGCGTTGACGGCGCTGGCCCTGCTGCTGCTGGACGTCTTGCTGCGGCGGGTTCGGCTAGGCAAGGCGCCTGTGGCGCGCTGGCACGCGATGCGCCGGTTGCGCTGATTGCACGCACTGTCGCTGCAGGTTATCAAACAAAAACAACGATCTGAACAAAGGGGGGGTATCGTTCCGCCCCCGCCCTTGCCAACTGCTGCCCCCGCATCCAGACTGCGGTGGCCTCGCGATGCCCCCGCCCGCGCGGTCCCACGCACGCGAGGTCGCCGGATGGCTTCAGCACCCAACCCCGAATTGCAGCCCGGCAAGGCAGAAGGCGCTGCCCCGAGCGCCGACCAGCAGGCCGTCGACCCCGAACTGCACTGGCTGAACACAGTCCGCTCGCCCGATCCGCGGCAATTGACCGTGCGGGCGGCGCTGGCCGGCATGGCGATCGGCGCCATCATGTGCCTGTCGAACATCTACGTATTCTTCAAGACCGGCTGGTCGATGGGGGTGACGATTACCGCGGCCATCCTGGCGTTTGCGCTGTTTCGGATGGCGCAGGCGGCCGGCATCGTGCGCAATCCGCTGACTGCGTTGGAGAACAACGCGCTGACCACGGTGGCCAGCGGCGCGGGCTTCATGACCGGCGGCGGCAACATGGCGGCGTTCGGCGCGCTGCTGATGGTGACGACCGCGCGGCCCGATTCGACCGCGATGATCGCGTGGTTCGGCGCCATTGCGGCGCTCGGCGTGTTCACCGCCATTCCGATCAAGCGGCAACTCATCAACCGCGAGGCGCTGCCGTTTCCGACCGGGCGGGCGACCGCCGAGACGCTGCGCGCCATCCACTCCGACAACGCCGGCGAAGGCAACGTGCAGGCGCGCGCGCTCGCCTACGGTGGCCTGTTTGCGGCCGTGGTGGCGCTGCTGCGCGATGCCAAGGCGGCGTGGATGCCGTGGAATCTGCCGGACAAGTTCGCCATCCCAGGCACGCTTGCGGGCCGGCCGCTGGCAGACTGGACCCTGGGTCTGAAGACCGAAGTCGTCATGCTCGGCGCCGGCGCGCTGATGAGCTTTCGCACGGCCTGGTCGCTTTTGCTCGGCGCGCTGTTGACCTATCTGGTGCTGTCGCCAGAACTGTTGGCCAGCAAAGCCATCGCCGGCCCCGGCTACAAGGCCATCGTGCAATGGACAGTCTGGCCGGGCGCCGCGATCCTGGTCGCCTCTGGCCTGATGTCGTTCGCGCTGGACTACAAAAGCGTCGCCCGCTCGTTTTCCGGCATGGGCAAGGCCTTTTCACGCGGCGGCACCAGCACGGACGATCCACTGGCCGATGTCGAGTGCCCGGGGTGGTGGTTTCCGGCGGGCTATGCCGTCATCGGCCCGATCGTTGTGGTCTTGATGACGTGGCTTTTCCAAATTCCGCTGTGGGCGGGCTTTGTTGCCGTGCCATTGGCCATCGTGATGGGCTTTGTGGCGTCGCGCGTGACCGGCGAGACGGACGTGACGCCGACCAAAGCGCTCGGCCCGGTTACCCAGCTGCTCTATGGCGTGATGACGCCCGGCAACCTCGCGGGCAACATCATGAGCGCCAATGTCACCGGCGGCATCGGGCTGCACGCTGCCGACCTGCTGACCACCCTCAAGACGGGCTGGCTGCTCGGCGGTAGTCCGCGGGCGCAGTTCTATGCGCAGCTTTTCGGCGTCGTTGCCGGTGCTGCGGTGGTGGTGCCGGCCTTCAACATCCTCATCCCCGACCCCACCGTGCTCGGCAGCGACGAGTGGCCCGCGCCGTCGTGCCTGGTCTGGGCAGGCGTCAGCAAGGCTTTTGCGGGCGGCGCGGGTGCGCTGGACGGCGGCAAAATGGACGCGATCTGGGTGGGCCTTGCGCTCGGCGTTGCGCTGGTACTG
>CAXRHS010001108.1:0-20733 GCA_964230235.1 Myxococcota bacterium | reverse complement strand
GATCAGCGGACCCTGCACCTGACGACTTGGAGCACCGCGACCCGCGGTGGCTGCGCCGCGCAAGCTGGCGGGCACGCGAGCTTGGACGCCGCGGGTATTTGGGCGGACTGCGTCCGTACCCACAAGCCGGTGCTGCACAATGATTACCCCGCGGTGGCCAAGCCGGGCGCTCTGCCCAAAGGCCACTTTGCCCTGCAGCGCCATGTCTCCGTCCCGGCGGTCGAAGACGGCCGCGTTCATGCCGTGCTGGGCGTCGGCAACCGCGAACAACCCTATGGCGAGGTGGACGTTCGCACGCTGCAACTGCTGGCCGGCCGAGTGTCGCGGACGCTCAAGATGCGGGCCGACACCCGCGCGCTGCGCGACAGCGAGCGCCGCTACCGCCTGGTATTCGACCATTCGCCGCACCCGATGTGGATCTACGACGTCGCGACCTTGCAGTTCCTGCTCGTCAATCAGGCAACGATCGACGTGTACGGTTGGACGGCCGCGGAATTTGCGGAACTGACTTTGTTCGCCATACGGCCCGAGGCGGAGCAAACGCAACTCGCCGCCGACCGCAAGCGCTTGGCTGAGACCGAGGAGCGCTGTGCCGAGTTGCGCCACCGTACGCGCAAAGGTGCAATCTTGCACGTTGAGGTGCGGTCGCGGCCGATGCGCTACGAGGGCCGGCAGGCGCGCCTGGTGCTGGCCGTCGATATGACGGAGCGGGCGCTGCGCGCGCAGGACGACCGCGAGCGCATGGAGCGGGTGCAGGAAATCACCCATTCTGTGATCAAAGTGATTGCCAATATTGGCGCATTTTGCGACCCCTACACCCAGGGCCACGAGCGGCGGGTCGGCTTGGTGGCCGAGGCCATCGGCAACGAACTCGGGCTGTCGACCGACCACTGCGAGGCGCTGCGGGTCGCCGGGTTCTTGCACGACGTCGGCAAGATAGGTGTGCCCGCCGAAATCCTGGCCAAGCCCGGCAAGCTCAGCCATGCCGAGTACGCGCTGGTCCAAGAGCACTGCTTGTCCGGCCATCGCATCTTGCGCGACATGGCATTGCCGTGGCCCGTGGCAGATGTGGCCCTGCAACACCACGAACGCTGGGACGGCTCTGGTTACCCGGCCGGGCTTGTAGGCCACGCGATCTTGTTGGACGCGCGCATTATCGCCGTCGCCGACGTGCTGGAAGCCATGGCGTCACACCGACCCTACCGCGCGGCCATCGGATTCTCCAAAGCCCTGGCGGAACTGGAGTCCGGCGCGGGCGTACGCTACGACCCCGAAGTCGCCGCCGCCTGCTTGCGACTTTTCCGGCTGCGCGGCTTTGAGTTGCCACAGTAGCGCCGCAGTTGGACAACCGGCACTGGCGGGTCGCGTGCCCGGGCAGACCTTGACGCGGCCGCAGTGCACAGGTAAGGTCACGACCTGCGCTTTTCGTTGCGCGCGCGAACCGTCCGCACGAGCAACCCGCGCCAGCCCCGCTTCAGACAGCGGGCAAAGGAAAACCCATGCGTATGACGCAAGCCCTCGTTTCCTCGCTGCAGCGCGCGCTTCCGGTTGCGGCAGTGGCGGCCTTGGTTGCCTCGTCGGCCCAGGCCGCAATTCCCCCGTTCTCCGCTGTGGAAGGCGTGTTGTCCGCCAGCGGCGGCACGCCCGCCGCCGACGGCGTCTACGCGGTGACTTTTGGCCTGTACAAAGAAGAGACGGGCGGCAACCCATTGTGGGTCGAAGGCCCGGTGAACATCGGCGTCAAGGGCGGCCAGTGGACCCACCAGTTGGGCAGCGCAAAGCCGCTTGGGGCCACAGTTTTGAACGGCGCCAACCTGTGGTTGGGTATGCAGATCGGCAGCGACGCCGAACTGCCGCGCCGCCAGCTGTCTACGGCCGTGTTCGCAGTGCGCGCGGCAGTCGCGGATGCATTGGAGTGCAGCGGCTGCGTCGGCGCGGGTGCGCTGGATCCCAAGGCAATTGAGGGGCTGGTGAAGAAATCCGAGCTGGCTGCCGTGGCGTTGTCGGGCAATTTCAGCGACTTGAAGGGTGGCCCGGACCTCAGCGCGTATGTCAAGGCAAGCGCGCTGGCGGCCGTGGCGACTTCGGGCGAATTCAAGGACCTCAAAGGCGGACCGGACCTGAGCGCCTATGTCAAGGCCGCGTCGCTGGCAACCGTCGCCGGTTCGGGCAGCTACAATGACCTCAAAGACAAGCCGACCATTTCCGACGCTGGCGCATCTGGCAACTATGGAGATCTGCTCAACAAACCTGTTCTGGCGCAGGTCGGCAAGTCGTGCGGCACCAATCTGGTTGTGGCAGGCATCAAGGCGGACGGCAGTCTGGAGTGCGCAACATCGGCGATTGCGCCCGACATGATCGACGAAATCAGCAATGGCCTGATTTGGAATCAGTTCGTCGACAGCACCGCCGGCGGCCAGGGCGTCGACATCCTGGACGGCAATGGCGCTGGCAAAAGCGACTCGCTGGCATTTCCGGACATCGGCACCGCGCAGGCCATTTGGGTCGACGTTGATCTGACCAATTCGCAGATTTCGGACCTCACCATCGAGTTGTACGGCCCGGGCATGGGCAACCCCTACGTGCTTCACGCCAAGTCGGGTAGCGGTCAAACAATCAAGACCGCATACAACAAATCGACCCCGCTTGCCCAGGGCGACATGAACAAGGACTGGGTCGGCAAGAATCCCAAGGGCACCTGGTCGCTCACGGTCAAAGACCCCAACGATAACCAGTTGAACCAGCCGCTTGACGGCAAGTTCAGCTGGTCGCTGTCGATCCAGACGCTGTCGACCAAGAAGATCCAGGTCAAGGGCAATGTGATCATCGACGGCACGACCACGGTCGGCGGTGGACTCAAGATCGGCAATACCACGGCCACTTGCGATGCGTCGACCGAAGGGACGATCCGCAACGAGCCGACCATGGGCATGCAGGTGTGCCAGAAGAACTGGAACAACAGCAACAAAGTCGATGGCTACACCTGGGTTCAGCAGCGCAACGCGCCGATCGTCTGGTCGGGCGGGTGCACTTCGCACCAGGGCGGCGGGCCCGGCTGGTTGAAGTACTGCCTGAACGGCACCGATTTCAATACCGCCAAGGACTACTTGACGGTCGACAGCGGTGGCGATGTCACCGTCAAGGTCTCGGGCTGGTACCGCCTGACCACCTGGGCCATCCAGCACGGCTGCGATCACAAGCACGTGCAAGTGATCATCAACGGTACCTCGCGGGCCTACGCGCACATGGAAAACGACAACCATGCGTGGCACAACCAGAATCACGACCTGTTGTGGCCGTTCCGCAAAGGGGATACGTTCCACCACACCTACTACGCCGCGGGCTGCAATGGCTACCCGTACCACTCTTGGAACGCAAACGGGCACCACAGCCGCCACCAGTTTGAATACGTGGGCCCGCTGCAAGAGGGCTACGTGGTTCCATAAGGGCCGCCCAAATCCAATCGGTTTTCCACGGGCCTTAGGGCCTGTAAAAGAACAAGTCAATCGACACGTGCGCGGAGCGGAGCGGCGAGTCGACTTGCAAAGTCGCGAGCTTGCGACCCACCAAGCAAGCAGTGGGCCAACGTAGAAAATCGAGTAGATTTTTACGGGCCCTTACCGCACCACTACAATGTCGACGCCCGAGCGCCCAAACACCTCGGGACTATACATCTCCTCGGCTTTGGCGGGCGGGACCACGAACCGGCCGGGGGTGGTGGCGCGACACAGGTAGGCGTATTGCCACTCGCCTTCCCACAACAGCGTGGTGAAGGCCTCGGCGCGCTCGTCGCGCAAGTTGTCGTGCTCGTACCACCGGCCCCACCACCAGCGCCGTGCCGCGCCTGCCGCTGAGGGCTTGGTGTCGGGCGGCGGTTGACTGCCCAGCAGGTCGCCGTTGATGGCTTCAAGGCCGGCCGGCATCGGATCGACCAGCGCCACGTGGTAGCGGCGCGCCGGCGCCACCATCTCGACGTTGACCCGCACCCGAGCGCCGGCCTTGATCTGCCAACTGCCGTCCGAGTTGCGCTTGACGTCGTCCGGCTTGTCGACCGCCTCGTAGGTTCGCTGCACCAGAAAGCCGCGGTCCGTCGCCGGCAGCCGCAGGTCGGCAGGCGCGTAGTCGAGCCCGATCCGGTAGTACAGCCGGCCATCTCCCTGTTTGCCGACAATCAGGTCGCGGTCGGCCGGGCCGGCTTGCAGCAGCGCCATGGGCACCAGCAGTTCGTGGCGGTCGGTCGAGCGGCCCTTGAAAGCCTGCTCGCCCGCGTACTGGTCGCCCAACCACAGCCGCGCGACGAAATCGGGAGTCGCCTTCTCACAGGTGCGAAAGTAGCGGTCCAGGGCCAACAGAACCCAGGCGTTTTCCTGGGTTGACCCCCAACGACCTTTCTTGCGGTGCGCCAGCAAGCCGGTGACCAGCTTGGGGATGAGATCCGCCTTGGGGTCGTCGGTCATCAGCGCGTCGAGCAAGATGGCGTCGGCGCGGCGGTCGCTGGCCAGCAAAAGGTGCGCGCCGTCGTCGTAGCGCACGGTAAAGTGGGCCGCGCCCGCGGTTTCTTCTGCCCGATTCTGCACATGGGTGCGAATCGCCGCTGTCTGGGCCGCGCTGGCCTTGTCGCCAACCAGGACCGGCCAGACCCAGCCGAGCAGTTCCATCGGCGCGGCCTGTACGTCCTTGAATTCGCCGACCAGCGCCCTTGCCTTGGCGACATCGCGCTCGCCGGCGACCAGGCGCACGTACAGGGCTTGGGCGCGCAGGATCTGCCGGATCGACACACCGTAGTAGCTCGGGAAGCGGTTTTCGATGGTCTTGAGGTAGTCCAGCGCCCGCCGCAGCGGATACTCAGGCACCGCGTAGCCTTTGGCTTTGGCGCGCACCAGTGCGTGGGTCACATGCAACGTCGCCACCGGCCAGCTCTGGTCGCCCTTTTTCCAGAATCCCCAACCGCCGTCGTAGTTTTGGGTGCGCTCCAGGGCTTTGAAGTCGGCGGCCATGCTGGCGGCCAGCGCGGCATCGTCCGGCATGTCTGCGACCTTGAAGGCCTGCAGCACGTCGCGCAAAGCGGCAATCGAGATCACGCGCGACGCGCGCTGCTCGGTGCACTCAAAGGGGTAGCGAACCAGGTACAAGATCGCGTCGGTCAGCCCCTGCAGCGCCGTCGAGCTGGTCGTGACCTGCAGGCCGCCGTATTGCTTGACCGCGTTCTTGGGTGCGCGGATGGGCTGCGCGCGGGCTCCGCTGTCGAGCACGCCATAGGTTGCAAACGCTTCGGTGGTCGCTGGTGTCCACACCGGCAGGCTGATTTCGGCGGCATCGCTGAACGCGCCGGTCGCCACGGCGATCTGCACGCGGCCAGTGCCCGCTTGCGGAGCAGTCGTCGGCAACCGCACCTCGACCCGGTTGTTGCCCGGAATCGTCAACCGCATGCCCAGGCCCGCCACCTGCAAAACGCTGCTGCGCGCCGCCAACTGCACGTCCAAAGCGTTGGGCGTCTGGTTTTGCAACACCACCGGCAACTGGAACTCGTCGCCAAAGTTGGCGAACCGCGGAGCGCTCGGCCGCACCATCAGCGGCAGCCGCGCCACTACGGTCGCCTCGCCGAGGCCAAACCGACGCACGTCGTGGGCCGCAACCGCCATCACCCGGTAGCGCGTCAGGTTGTCGGGCAGGGTCACCTGCACGGTCGCCCTGCCCTGGGCGTCGGTCTTGACCACTGGAGCGAACACTGCCAACGGGTTGAAGTCCTTGCGCAGCGCGATGGCTGGTGCAGGCTGGCCGTCGTCGGGTGCGTCGGCGCCAGTCGTGGGCGCAGAATGGCCGTTGGCCGCTTTGGCTTTCGGTCTGCTCTCGCGTGCCATCGCCCGGTCGGCCCTGCCCTCGCTGGGAGGCGCGGGCGGCGCGTCGCCGACCGCCACCATGCCCTTCTTGTACGAGCCACCGCCCACAGCCGCGTCCTCGGCCATTTCGTAGCGCGCACCATAGCCACCGCGACCGCCGTCGCGCATCTTGCCCGCGCGCTCCTCTTTGGCCTCGATTTCCAACTGCGGCCCAGCCGAAAGGAGAATCCAATTGCGCAGTTCATAGGTCGTCAACCCCGACCCGCGCGCCGGGTAGAAGGCACCGATCGGATTCGGGATGCGGTAGCCGGTCAGCGCCAGCACGGCCTCGTCGGCCATCACGACCAGCAGGGTGGCATTGGCGGCCGGCTTGCCGGTTGCGTCGAGCACTTGCAGCGACAGCGCGGTCTTCTGGCCCGGCAGCGCATCCGGGTCTTGCGGCGTCACTTGCACCTGTAGCGCGCGGTGGTCGGGCGGCACCGCCAGCGTGATTTCGGTGGACGCGAACGCCGGTCGCGGCGGCAGCTTGGGATCTGCCATGCCGTTTGCGCCCTTGCGCGGCGCCTGGCCGACCAGACCCACATGGGCGACGAGGTTGGGCGTGTGGCCGTCTTCGATCGGAATCTCAAGCGTCGCAGTGCGTCCAGCCGTTGCGAAAGGCTTGCGCCAGAGCACGCCTTCGCGGGCGACGGTCAGCTCACCCGTCGCGTCGGGCCACGGCGCCAACACCAGTACCTTTGCGGTCTGCCCCGGCGCGTATTGCTGGCGGTCGGGCACCAGCTGCACCTGATCTTCGGGCAGGTTGCGGTCGGGCATGCTGTCGGGGCCGCTGACGTAGACCTGCAACACGGTCTGGTTCTTGCGGCCTTTGCCATCGACCAGCGTCGCCTCGATGTGCCACAAGCCGCCCGCCTTGGGCATAAACGTGCATTGGCCTGGCTTGGCGGTACTGGTCCACGCGCAGGTCTGCACGTCGATGCGCTCGGTCGACCATTGACCTTGCTTTTGAACCTCTTTATTGCGGTACATCTGCACCGAGACCGCGACGCCCGCGACAGCCTTGCCATCCAAATCGGCCGCGACGACGTCGATCGGCAGGGCCTCGCCAGCTTGGGCAAAGCCCTTGTCCGTCTTGAGCCCCGCGTACAGGCTGGCCGGGTGGACCACCAGATGCGCCTGCGTCGTCCATGCTTGGCGGTTGACGTCGTACACGGTGGCGTGCGCGGTGACCGCCCACGGCTGGATCGGCTCGCCAGCGTCAAAGTCGATCCGCACCACGTGCTGGCCATTGGAACCCAGGCGCGACTGCAGGCTCTGGTTGGCCTCTGCACCGCCACCCCATCGGTACCAGCGCATCCACCACGGAATCGGTCGACCAAAAGTCCAATCTTGCCAGCCGGCAGGCGCAAACGAACCCGAAGTCGCGCGCACATCCCAGCGCACGTCGGCGTTCGGCAGGGCACCGCCGGCGTAATACCGCGCCGAAGTGGTGACCAACGCACGGTCGCCGATGACATACGGGCCGGGGTCGGCTTGGGTGGTGGTCTCGAACTCCGGGCGGCGGAACTCTTCGACCCGCAGGTGATGCGAAAACTGCCAGCTATCGTGGCGGGCACCCAGCAGCACCTGCGCGGTGCCCAGATGCAGGTTCTTGGGCAGCGCCACCGTCAGGTCGAATTCGCCACCTTGGGCCACCGGAACCGTGCCTTTGGCGACGTCGTTGCCGCGGGCGTCGCGCAGCTTCCAATGCAAGGCGCTCGCGCCCGACCAGGCCTGCACGTCGCCCTGGGGACCGCGCACGACGGTGCGCAGCCAGCCCTTGAGGTTGGCCGTCTCGCCCGGTTTGTACAGTCCGCGGTCGTTGACGACATGCCAGACCGTGTGGCTGCCGGGCGACGATCGGTGCCAGTCGCTCGACTCTTGCCAGTAGTATTCGCGCTCGGGCAGCATCGCGACGTCATTGCCGTGGACCAGTACGGCTACCCGGGTCTTGTCGCTTTGCTCTGGCAACGCGTACAACCAGCGGCCGTCCTTGTCGACCGCGGCGCTGTGCACGGTCTTGCCGGGCTCGCGGATCTCGATCTTGGCACCCGCGGCCGGCTTGCCGGTCAGCAGTTCCGTCGCCAGAAATTGGATGCCTTGGTCGTCGCGCACCGCCGACAGCCCCAGGCGCGTAACCTGAATCCACGACCAGTGGTGGACCTGCCGCCACTTCTCCTTGGGCTGCGGCACCGCCTCGACATGGACGATCAGGTGCCCGCGGTCGCCTTTGAGCGCCGAGGCCAGATCGAGCGCGGTCTCGCTGACCTCATCCGGCTCCCCTTTGATGCCGACCAGCTTGTCCAGGGCGAGGTCACCGGGCGGCTTGGGCTGGCGGTCGTCGTCAGCGCGGTCCTTTTGGGCCTTGCACCACGCCCACCAGTGCGACGGATCGACCCGCCACGCCTGGATGCGCACCAGTCGCTGGTTGACCGACCACACCGACAGGTGCGGCGACTTCTGCGCCGGGTCCAGCACGGTGATGGCGCCCAGTTGCACAGACAGCGCCGGCTCGGCGCGGCTGGTCTTGAAGGTGGCGGTGGCATCGCTGCCGAGTTTTTGGGCGTAGACGTCGCTCAAATCCGCGCCGACCTGGACGGTGTACTTGGTGTTGCCCTTGGTCTGGCCCGAAATCGTGACCTGGGTGCCGCTGACCACCACCTGCAAGGCCGGAACGGGCGGCGTCACCTGAACCAACGCGGGGTCGAAAACCTTGGCGTCCAAGGCATTGCTGAACGTCAGCACCCACGGCTGCAGCGGCGGGCACTGGTCGCCCCAGCCGCATTGCGAATTGGTCAGCCGCAGCGGGCCATAGGTGCGAAACGACTGCGTGTGCTTGGCAGTGGTGGTGCGCGGCCCTTCGGCGCTGGGCAGCCCCGGCCCCCAGGTCACCACGATCGCGGCATTTTTGGGCAGCTCGCTCTGCGCCCGCAGCGCCACCCAGCGGTCGCCGCGACCGTCTTGCTTGAGCGCCTCGACGCGCCACTTGTAGTGCCCTTCTGTGGCGAGGTCATCGGCCGTCAGGACCGCGAACGGCACCGGGCTGCCATTGGCCTTCACGGTCACCTGCGCGGCAATCGCCGCCGGCGACACCGCCTGGTCGAACTCGGCGAAAATGACCGGGTTCAGCGGATGACCGTGGCCGCCCGGCGCGGTGTTCAAGATGCGCGGTGGCGGCGTGCGGAAGGTAAAGCGGTGTTCCTTTTCCAAACTGCCGCCGGTCTGGGACCTGGTGCCAGCGGGCACCACCACCGCGTACTCCGTGGCCATCGGCAGGCGCACTTTGGGCTGGAAAATCGCGGTCTGGGTGCCAAGCCAGCGCCACTCGCCAGCAATCGTCGGCGTCACCTTCACCGGCACCGGCAGGGTGGCCAGGGTGGCGTGATCGGTGACCGGCACCATCGGCTGGCTGAAGGTGACCGATACCCGCGGCGCCAGCTCCACATCGCCCTCGGGTCCGTGGCGCAGCACGCGCAGCGGCCCGCTCTCGACCGCGGGCGGCGGCTCGGGCGCTTGCGGCGGCGGAAAAGGCTCTTTGACGGTGTCGCCCGGTCGCGGCGCCGGCAGCGACTTGTCGCGCATCGCAAACGGCTGCACGTCGTCCGCTTTGACGTCGATCTTGGGCAAGCGCGCAAGCAGTTTTTGGGTCTCTGCAGCGGACAGTGGCGTGGTGACCGCCTGGGGAGCGGGTGGCGTGTTGGCCGCGTCGGGGTCGGCCTCGCTCACGCGAAAGCGCAGACCTTGGGCGGTGTCAGGCAGCGCTGCGTAGCCGCCGCCGCGGTAGTGGCGTTTGTAGCTGCCGCCGACGTTGGATGCCGTAGCGCCAGTCGGCGAGATGACGAGGGGACTGCGCGCCTGGCCGGGTGGCGCAGGGTCGGGCGTGCAGGCCGCGAAGAACAAAAGGGCAGCAACGATGCGGGGATGGGTCGGCATGGCGGATTCCTGGCCCAGTGCGGGCGTCCGGCTTGGACGCGGCGGCACGGCGGGCGGTCTGGCAGGGTAGCGCGGGTGGAGCGGCGGTGCACGTACGTCGCTACGTCGGGTGACAGTTCATGCCGAACGGTCGACGTGACTGCGAACGCGGCCAAGGTGGACCTCAGCGCGCGGCGTTTGTGCCCGATCGGCCGACCCGTGTATCTTAGGGCTGCGCGGGACAGCCCGCGGCGGTATGCTTCGATGACAGATGAGCAGATTCTGGCTGAGGCCGTCCGGCGAATTCAGGCACAGTTTGCCCCAGTGGAGATCGTGCTCTTTGGCAGCCGCGTGCAGGGCACCGCGACCGCCGGTTCAGATTTCGACTTGATGGTGATCCGCGACGACCCTGGCACATGGCAAACGCCAGGCAATATTCTCGGCGCGCTGCGCGACTTGCCCGCGGCCTTCGACATCCTGGTCGAGTCCACAGCCGATTGGAATAAGTGGAGCAACTTCCAGGCCGCTTTCGAATACGAGGTCGCGCAGCGCGGTCAGCGGCTTTTGCATGGCTAGCCCGCTTGCAGTCGAAGCCGCAACGGCATGGCGGGACTACGCGCAATGCGATGTCGAGGTTGCGCTTGCCGGCTGGGATCGGCCCACTGTCAGCGGTTGGGCCATCGCGCTGCATTGCCAACAAGCGGTGGAGAAGTCGCTAAAAGGCGCCCTGGTGCTCCATGAAGTTGCTCCACCAAAGATTCACGTTTTGACCGCGCTAGCCAAGATGGTTGCCAACGTTGGCCTTGTCCCGCCGTTGAGCCCAGAATTGTTCGACGCCCTGACGCCGTTCGCCGTGGACGACAAATACCCGCGGCTACGCTTGCTACCAATTCAGCGCGACGAAGCGCAGGCGTTTATCACCCACGCTCAGGCGGCAGTCTGGTGGCTCACGGCTTCGATCAACGACGAGACAATCGAAAGCAGATGAAGTAAAGCGCTTCGGGCGTTCACCAACGTGCTCAATGCCATGCACCATTTGGTCCTTGCCCCGCCTCGACCTCCTTCGGCCACTGCGGGCACATCGCTGCCGGACCTGGTCGAAGACGACCGCTGCGAGCGGCACGTCCGGGCCAGTCAGCGCGCCGGCCCGGCCAAAAACCGCCAAGGCAAAAGCGCATCCTCGCCCGCATAGTCGACACCGACCCGCGGCGCCGTCCGGACGTGGGCATCGGCCGCCGCCTCGCCTACCTCCAGCCACAAATCGCCCGAACCGTCGAGCGGCATCCCCGAGTGCCGGCCACTCAACCCCAGCGCCTGCGCGACCTTGCCGGGACCGTCGCACCACCGCCGCAGGTCTCTGGGCGCGGGCCGCTGGTCGCCAAAGCCGCGCAGCCGCGCCATGGTGGCTGCACCCGTCACCGGCACAACCCCGCGAATCAGCACCGCCTCGGCCACGCCGGCCGCACCGGTCACGACATTGAACGCCCAGTGCATGCCGTACACGAAATAGACGTACGCGACGCCGCCCTGCTCGAACATCACCGCATTGCGCTTGGTCTTTTTGCCGCCAAAGGCATGGCAGGCGCGGTCGTGCTGGTGGTAGGCCTCGGTCTCGGTGATGCGGGCGCGCAGGACTTCGCCATCGGCCAACCGGCTGACCACCACCGCGCCGAGCAATTCGCGGGCCAGTTGCAGGGCCGGACCGCGCAGGCGCGCCTCGTCAAAAACCTCTGGCATTACCAGAATTTGGCGATTATCCGCACGCCGCACTGAAAGATGTTGGAGGCGCGGGTGTTGCGGCCTGGCACCCACTCTTGGTTGCGGTATTGGGCGTAGAACTGCAGCGGCAGGCCCATGCGCAGAAGGCTCACATCGGCGCTGAGGCGCACGGTGTTCTTGTCGCCGGGCCGCCAGACCTTTTCGCGGTCGTAGTTCCAAATTGCCGACTGCGAATAGTAGCGCGACTGGCCGACGGTCGTGTAGGAGTGGCCGAGCGTCAGGTTCAGCAACGGTGGAAATGTGTTGGCTTTTTCCAAGCTGTGGCCGCTGGCGAAGGTCGCCCAGGTCGGCCCCAGCAGCGGTGCGACTTCCAGCATCGCCATGATCGCCATGAAGTCGCCTGGATCCACCGTGTACGTCGATCCGACGTAGGGCGCGTAGGTCAGCAGCAGGGGACTGGTTGTGCCTTTGGGCGTGACGTACTCGCGGGTGCGGAACCACGAATACCAGGCATCGATGCCAAAGTTGAACCGCTGAACCCCATCGACCTTGACTGGACGATCCAACGCCAGGTGCAGTTCCGCATCGCCGTAGTTGTTCAACTCCCATACGGTCGTACCGGCAGCCACCAGGTTTTCCGGGTCCGGGTTGACGCCCGTCGGAATCGCTAGTTGCCCGGCAACGGCCGCTTGAATGCCCAACACCTCCAGGAACGAGAAGTCCGGCAATCGGTAGCGAAGGCCCACCACGATATCGGCCAGCGTGTAGTGGTTGCCGTCGAAAGCGCCGGGCTTGGGCTGACCCATCGACTTGGCCCACTGCCAAAAGTCGTCCTCGCTGTACTTGCGGCCAAGTGTGCTCTGGTAGTCACCCGGTACCCAGCCGAAATTGGGTGCGATGGTGGTGCTCGTCACCAGCGGCACGCCAATGGCCGCTGTCAGCTTGTCGGTCAGACCCACGAAAGCCTGGCTGGCGATGAAGCGGTAGCGCACAAAGGGCGCGGCGGTAATCGTGCCTTGCAGGCCGCCACCCGGCTCATAGCGGTCGATGCCCTGCAAAAGCGTCAGCGGTTTTCGGTCGTTGGACCACTGCACGCTGGTGTCGGCCTCGATCCAGGACTCGTCGAGGATGAACGCGCCGGCAGGTAGCGTGGTGGTGTTGCCAGCCCAGGCCCGGTCGGCGGTGCAGAGCCCGGCACAGGCGACGGCAACGGCGATGCAAAGGCGCCAGTAGCTCATGGCGCCACCGGCAGCGTGAACGTTTCGAATTCGCCATCGGTCGCCGGCACGATTCCGGCGGCCACGCTCATCTTGCGCGCCAGCGGCTCAATGACCGAAGCCTGCATCGAGTCGTGGCGGTCGACCAGGGCGGGCGTGCGCAAAAGCGTCTGCGCGCTTTGTGGCGTCACCTTGCCGTATTGCTTGCCGATCGCCTCCAGTTGGGCGGCCTGGGTGCGCAGCGACGGGTAGTAGTAGCTCGACCACGCCCGCTGCGGCGGCACGTAAAAGACGAACACCGGCTCGTCGATGTCGGTGGCGTTCTTGCGAAAGTGCGCGCCGATGGCGAGGTCGTCGGCATCGACTGACGGCGTCAACATGCCCAGGTCGCCGCGCACCTCCGGGCCATAGGCGACCGGCTTGCTGTTTTCTGGGTGCACCGCAGCGTGGGCCTCGACCGCGCGCAACTCGCCGGCGGCATCGGCCAGCAAGAAGTTCCAGCCAAAAGTGTGCGGCAGCCCAACCAGCAGGTCCGCGCCCTTGACGGCCGTCGCGGTCTCTTCGAGCGCCCGCCGCAGCGCAAAACCGACCGGGATGCCGGAAACAACCAGCTTGGTTTGCAGTTGCTCCTTCTCAAAGCGGGCGACCAGCGGATTGTTCAAGGTGTCGCTTGGCGCAACCGCCACGGCCAGCCCCTGCGCCGACAGCCCGGCGAACCCGTAGGCGATACCCGCCCAGCCCACAAAGGCAAACGCGGCCTTGCCGGGCGGCCGGTGGATCTGGAACACGCAGTGCTTGTGCGACGTGCCCGCGTCGAGCAGGGTGAAGTGGTGCGCCAGCAGCGGCTTGCCATCGGCGGTGGCGGTCTTGCGCAGCGCAAACGCGGTGCTGGCTGGCGACGTGGTGCCGTCCGATGCGCCGAGATTGGCGATCTCACTACCCTTTTTGCCATGCCCGACGGTCGAGAACGTGAACTGCTCGATGCGCATGGTGCGCGCCTTGGCCGGCACCGGCGACGGGTTGACCTTGAGGTCGCTGGCTTGGACAGCCAGGGTGACGATGCTCTTGGCGGGCAGGCCACCTGGTGGAATCAGCTTGATCTCAAAGCGGTCTTTTTCGACCTCGCCGTTGGGTTTGCTGTAGACCTGCCCGCTATACCCCGGGCTGCCCTGGGTATAGAGCGTGGCCTTGCCGTCGATGACCAGCTGCAACCGCACGCTTTTGGGGTCGACGCCGTCGCTGTCTTGCAACAGCACGCGAAACTGCGCGGTGGTGGGCACCTCGATCAGGGCGGCGTCGGGCCGCGCGGCGTACTCGACCAGGGCTTCAAACTTCTCGTCGGTCTTGCCGTCGCCGTCGTTGTCGATGCCGTCGCTTTGCAGCACGTCGCCCTGGTTGTCGGCAAAGGCGGTTGCCTGCACAAGCTCGATTTTGGGCCCCTGGACCGACCGCAAGTAGTAGGCGACCGAGCGAGTGGCCAGCGTCGAATCCACAAAAGTGTTGAGCAAAAGCACATCGGCATACGGCACCTGGGCGCCGTCGGCGATGCCGTGCATTTCGTCGCGGTAGTCTTGCGGGATCGATTTTTCCAGTTCCTGAGCGCTCTCAGTCAACAGGCGAATCGAAAACTGGCCGTTGGCGTACTCGGCGTGCAGCTTGGGATCGTAGGCCTTGAGCACGGCGCTGATGTCGGCCTGCTCCCGGTTGAGGTAGGGCAAAAGCGAAGTGGCGAGCATGGTCGAGTAGAACGACCGGATTTCGCTCGACAGCGCCTTGCCGTGTTGCAGGCCGCGCTGGTAAGGGGTGCCGCTCAGCTCAAGCTTGCGCAAGCGCGGCGGCGGTTGCGAGGTGTAGCAACCAGCGAGAATTGCGACGCATCCGACCAGGGCCGCCCAACGCGCACACGCAATCCGCCCGTTTGGGGTCATCGCCACCGCCGCGCCGGTTGGGGACAGGGCCTGATTCAGGCCAGGAAATAGGCGACGGCAAAGCCGCCGGCCAGGTACGAAGCGCCCTCGATGACCCCGGCGCCGGTGTTGCGGTCGCGGGCGATTTCTTCGGCGTAGGTCGAACCGCGCAGCAACAGCACGTCGCCCAACCAGCGCAGCACCGGCAGCAGCGCGGCCGCCACCAGGACGTCCAGGCCCACCGACATCAGGTCAGCCGTCCAGCCACCACTTTCGCCGCGCAGCGCAGCGTCGATGACCAGGCCCAGGGCGATTTGCAGACCGGCCAGCGGCAATGCCGCCGCGACGTTGCGGTGTTGCAGCTCGGCGACGTCGTCGTAGGGCGTCAGCTTTTGGTAGACCCGCGTGAGCGCGACCAACAAGCCCTGGCCGACCACAAACCACACCAACCGGTGCCAGGTCTCGTGGTCGTCGTGTAGCGCGGCGCGGGCAACGAATGCCGTGGCCAGCAGACCGCCAGAACGGGCAATCGCCACCGCTACGTTGCCGCGGTCGCACACCTCGCGGGTGGCATCGAGCTTGGGCAGCACGAGCTTGAGCGTCCAGGCTTCGCACAACAACAGGGCGCCGACGACATAGGTGGCCGTGACGCCAAAATCGATGGCCTCGTCGAGCACGGTCTCGCCGACGACCACCAGCGCGCCGAGCAGGCCAATCACGGTGGCCACGAAAAACGCGGCCTGCTCGACGGCAACGGCGGTGTTGTCGTCGTTGGCGATAAGCGCGTTGAGATCCTTGCCTTTGCGGATGGCGAGGCCGTCGCGCGCGAGCTTGGCCACCGCAACCACCCCGAGCGAAGCGACGAGGTAGATCGCGGCGCGGCCAACGTGGTGGAAGTCGATCTCGTGCATGGCGGACCTCGCGGGCGCGGCGAGCGCGGGGGGCCAGCGTAGCACGGGCAGTTTTGGGGTGCGAGGGGTAGGCGCGACGGGAGTGTGATCGGATCTGGTGGCCCACTCAGCAGGCTATGGGCTCATGGAGGGAATCGCGTAGATTTGCTACGGGCCCTATGGAATCGCCGCGAACGGAACCACCACCGGCCCCTTGCCATTGCCCAACTGCCCGTACTCGTTGTAGCCCCAACACCACACCTGGCCGTTCTGCAACACCGCGCACACGTCGTGCGGACCGGCGCCGATGTCCACCGCCAGCGCGGGCAAGGAGACAACTGTCGCTTTTTGGCCGGTCTGCCAGCCGCCGGGCACCTCGTTGCCGATGCAGGCGACCTTGCCGGCGTTCAGACCGCACAGCATGGCGTCGCTTTGGGCCAGGTCGGTCACGCTGCCGATGTCGGGCACCAGTGTCGCGGGCAGCGCGGTAGCAGCACTGCTGTACTGCTGGCCCTTTTCGCCCCAGCAGGCGACCGCACCCGTGCTCAGGCGGGCGCAACCGCCATCGTAGGCCAGTGCCAGTTGCACGGCCGTCGCCGGTGCGCCGGGCAACGCGACGGCCTCTGGCGCAACGACCGGCTGGTTGCCATTGGCCACGCCGGCCTGCGCCATGTCGTTGCGGCCCCAGCAGACCACACTGCCGTTTTTGCGGATGGCGCAGAAGGTAAAGTGCGGACCCACCAGCGCGGTCGCGTCGGACAAGCCGAGAACCGACACCACCTTGTCGTTGGAGCCGTTGGCAGCCCCGTTGCCCAGGCTGCCGTGGTCGTCGCCGCCAAAACACGAGACGGCGCCGCCGGTGAGCACACAGGTCGTGCCAGCGCCGCACGCGGTCGCTTGCGCCGTCGGCAGCCCGGGCAGCGCCTTGGGCGTGAGCGCATCGATGAGCAGGTCGCCGCCCCAGCAGCGCAACTGGTCGCCGGTCAGGACGGCGCACGTCTGGTTCTGGCCGGCGCTGAGGTGGCTGGCACCGCTGATGCCCTTGACCGTGGCCGCCTTGAGCTGCGTGGCGAGGTCGCCGGTGCCCAGGCTGCCGTGGGCGTTGTAGCCCGAGCACGACACCGCGCCGCCGGCCCGGATGACGCACACGTGGCCGTGGCCGACCGCGACCTGACTGGCGTCGGCGACACCGATCATCTGGGTGGGCACCGGCTCATTGTCAGTCGCGCCGTTGCCGACCTGACCCTGGTCGTTGCCGCCCCAACACCACACGCTGCCCGCGGCGGTCGCGGCGCAGGTGTGATTGGTACCGACCGCGACCTCTACGGCACCGCTGACGCCCGTCACGGTGACCGGCTGGATGCTTGGCCCCGCCTGGCTGTTGCCGAGCTGGCCCTGCCCACCCGCGCCCCAACAGCGCAGGCCATTGTCGGCGCCGATGGCGCACGCATAGCCGCCCGACGAAATCGCCAACTGCTTGACCTTGCCGATGGCGGTGGCTGCGGTCGGGCCGTCGTGGTAGGCGTCGTCGCCGACGCCGAGCAGACCAGCGGTATTGTCACCCCAACAGGTAACCGCACCATCGGTGGCAATCGCGCAGCTGTTGAGCCCGCCGGCCGCGACCTGCGCCACATTGGCGAGGCCTGGCAGCACCGTGGGCTTGGTGTACGGCTGCTGGGGTCCCAACGCGTCCCAGTTTGAGGCGAATTGCCCCCAGCATGCCACCTTCTGGTCCGTGGTGGCGACGCACACGTGCTCACCGCCAGCCGCGAGCGACACGACCTTGCCGATGCCGCCGACGAGCTTGGCCGCCGAACGGCTGGTTTTGGTGCCGTCGCCCAGCTGGCCAAGCTGGTTGTCACCCCAGCACCACACCCCGCCGTCGCCGTCCAGTGCGCAGGTGAACGCGTTGCCGAGCGCCAGGCGCACCACTGGTTTGGCGATGTCCACGGCAATGACCGCGGAAATGGCTGGCTGGCCGTTGGCCGCGCCGGTGCCGCTGCCGCCCCAGCACACCACCTTGCCGCCGGCGACGATGGCACAGCCGTGGTCGAGGTAGGCGGCGATGGCGGTGGCCGATGGCACGATCTTGGCTGCGGTCGGCGCGTAGTGCGGGGTCTCGTCGCCGGTGGCCAGCTTGCCTTGGTAGTTGCTGCCCCAACACTGCACCTTGCCGTCTGGGCGCAAGGCACACGAAAATACTTCTCCGGCCGCCACCGTGCCATATGCGGTTGGCGTGGTCGCCGCGTCGGCTTCGGGGGCATCGTTGGCCAACTCGCCGGCGTCGGCGTCGGGCAAAGGCGTGGTCTGCGCGGTATCTGGCGCAGCGTCTGTGGTGGTGGCGTCTGCGAGGCTGCCCTTGGCCGTACAGCCCTGCGGCGTGCAGGTCCAGCCGCTCGGACACGCCACGGTGGCGCTACACGGCGGAGCACAGGTGGTGTCGAGGCACACGCCCTGCGCGCAGACTTTGGTCGCGCCGCACGTCGAGGTGCAAATGCCCACGTAGCACAGGCCGGTGCTGCACTCGGTGTCGGCGGTGCAACTTGCGAAAAACCGCCGCTTGGCCGTCGCGGTGACGCAGCCGACGGCGACGAGAACAGCGAAACAAACCAGCAACCGACGGGGCATCTTGCGGCGCAAAGGCGGGCACCGTGCCGCGAAAGAGCGCTGGCGGATCGTGCGGTGCCGGGTGCGGGGGTGTCAATGGCGGGCGGCAAAGCAGGTCGGCGGGCCGGACTGGGATGCTGCCGGCGCTGTCAGCGAAACTGTCGACTTTCGGTGGTGGCATCGCTGCTATGGCCAAGGACGCCCAAAGCGCTGCAACTGGAGCAAGGCCACAGGCCGTACCCACTTGAAGGCCACAGGCCACACCAAATTGGGCGTTGCGCGGGCCTGAACCTGTTGGTTGCAGCGCGGTCCGTGCACGACTGGCAACTCGCCGTTGTTGCGTCTGGCGGTCGCGACCCGCACAATGCGCAGCCGCGGAGGCAGGTGTGGCGGACTTCACAAAATCCATCGCTTCCGTTGCCATTTTGGCCGCAAGCGCCTGCGGCGACCCGGTCGAAGTACAAGGCGTGGCGATTGCGCAAGCCGATGCGGCCAACCCGGTCGGCGCGGTCCATGCCGGCAACCGCGGGACTGCCGACGGCGCGCTTGCCGTCGCCAGCGCCTACTGCACGCGCCTTTTCGCGTGCCAACCGCACGACGCAGCGATTGACTACACCAACGCCAACGTGTGCACCCAGCGCGAGTTGTTGCGGATCACCAAAGCGACCGCCGCGGCCGGTGCGTCCACGTCCAGCGCGATCCTGACCGGGTGCGCCGTTGCCATTGCTGCGGCCACCTGCGATGCCGTCCACTACGGCGGCCCCCCGCGCTGCTACTTTGCCGCCGGTGGACGCCCTAGCGGCAAGGCTTGCGCCTGGGACAGCCAGTGCCAGGGCAAAGTGTGCGTGCGCAAGGGGGCCGAAACCTGCGGCACCTGCGGCAGCGAGGGCCAGGCCGGCGACACCTGCAGCCCCGGAACGTGCACCGCTGGCCTGGCTTGCGTGTTTGACGAACAAGCCAAGAAGTTCTTGTGTCGGCCGCGCTCCAAAGTCGGCGAACCCTGCAACGCGGGGGTCAAGTACGAGCCGGTGTGTGGCTACGGCCTGGTCTGCGACGGCGCCAAATGCGCACCGGCGGGCGCGCTGGCTTCGCCCTGCCCGGCAGGCGGCTGCGACCATGACCTCGGGTTGGACTGCCACAAACAGACCAAGGTCTGCACTGCAATCCCGATGGGCGCAGCCGGCGCGAGCTGCAGCGTCAACGGCATTGGTCACGACCTGTTCAAAGAATGCCAGGACGGGCTGTGCCTGAACCGCAACGACATGGGCAACGGCACCTGCATGGCCTACGCGGCCGATGGCGGCAAGTGCGGGGCGTGGTCGGGTCCCGCCTGTCGGGTGCCGGCCGTCTGTGTGGCGGGGGTGTGCACCGTGCTCGACGGCGGGCAGTGCCCGTGACTGCGGCGCGGCGAAAGGTCGATTGATGCTTCGGCTGCGCGGGTGGCCCACGCAGTCGCCGGCCACGCGCCAATTGGAGGTTGTTGAAAAGGTTCGCACAGCTCCCTTTGTCAGGAGACCACCGCGCGGACCCCTCGAAATCCTTGCGGACTTCTCCCTTCCGGCGCGGCGCGTGCCGCGCCGAAGGCTGTTTTGCAACAGCCTCATTGGCGATGAGGTGCAGGATCGGCTCCAGAAGGTGCGGACTGCCAAAGGCGACTATCGGCCAGGGCTATCGCAAGAAGCCGCCGGACCCTGCTCCTGGCCCTGAGCCTGACCCTGCCCGCCGCGCCACACGGGCAGCCCCGCGAAAGACTGACTCTGGCGGCGGCTGCCGCTGAAAGTCTGGCAGAGTGCGAGCTTGCGTGGTCAGGGTTGGTCTGTGGCCAGCATTGCGTGCATCATCGGCCGCAGCGTTCGACGTTCACGACGGGTTTTCGCGAGATCCAGGGTCAGCCGGCTTCGCCGGTCAGTGACAGGGCAGGATCAGACACAGGCGCTGCGGCACAGGCTAGAACGCCAGGATTGCGCAGGATCTCGGATCCTGCGATAGCCCAGCCCCGGCCTGCAACCAGACTTGACGCTCGGCCAGGGGATGCGTTATCTCCGTGGGTCCAAGGGGTGCAGCGTCTGGCGTTGCAGGAACCTGGATGGTCGGGCCGCCATCCACCGCAGCCGCGTCGCTGCGCCCAAGGGTCCATGTCGACACTTCCTGATTTGAACGGCACGGTGCCGCCGCACCGACACGCCGGGCCAGAGTCTGCCGCGCTGGCGTCGCTCTTGCGTTTGGCACGCCTGGCGACCCGGCCGCTTGAGCACTTTTTGCGGGTCGAAGCGGCGAGCGGCATCGTGCTGCTGATGGCTGCGGCGCTGGCGCTCGGGCTGGCCAATTCGCCGTGGGCCGCACAGTGGACGCAGCTGTGGGCAACCCCAATCGGTGCACGCTTTGGCGCGGTCGGGTTCGAGCGGCCGCTGGTGTGGTGGATCAACGACGGCCTGATGGTGGTGTTCTTCTTTGTGGTCGGGCTCGAAATCCGCCGCGAAATCGACCATGGCGAGTTGGCCCATGGTTCGGCAAATCCACCCTTGGCGGTGACGACCATGGGGGACAGGCTCCCCACCATCTCTTCGATGGTAAGGTGCATGACGATGTTGACGCGCTTCGC